>CALFLM010000001.1 GCA_937880075.1 uncultured Romboutsia sp.
CTTTGGTGCAGTACTTATTATATTTTTAATGTTAATATGCTTAGTTATAATATCAAATACTATAAAAGCTATAGTATACAGCAAGAAAGAAGAAATTGAAATAATAAAGTATGTAGGTGGAAGTGATAGTTTTATAAGAATGCCATTTATAGTTGAAGGTTTTACTATAGGACTTATAGGATCTACTATAGCATTATTTATATGTATATATATGTATGAGTATATATTAGAGAATATAAATAATGCAATTAACTTTATGAATAATAATATGATGATTCCAGTTTCAGATATATCAATATTTTTAACATCTGTTTTATTTATAACAGGAATTACTATTGGAGTATTCGGTAGTATTATATCTGTAAAAAAACATTTGAAAGTATAAGATTTAGGGGGAGATTTAGTGAAAAAAACAATAACTACGATTACTTTATGCAGTATAATATTTAGTACAAGCTTTGTATATGGAGAAAATGAACAAGTAGATTTAGAAAAAAAATTAACTGAAAATAGAAATAGTCAGTTAAGACTAGATGAACAAATAATAGAATTAAATTCTAAGATAAAAGAAGTTGAAGAAAAAATATTAGCTACTAATGAAGAAATAAACCAACTTGATTTACAGATAAATAATATAAAGTTTGAAATAAATGAATTAGAAAATAATATATACAATAATAAAGAGAAATTAGCTAAAAGAATAAAAGTAATAAATAGTAATTACTCTATGAGCTATATAAAGATTTTATTAAATAGCTCGTCTGTATCTGACTTTTTTAATAATATATATATAGTAAAGCAAATAGTAAAACATGATAAAGAGGTTTTAACAGAACTTGATGAAAATAAACAAGAAATAGAAAATAAGAAAAGTCAAATAGAGGAGAAAAAGACTGCACAAGAAGAATTAAAATTATTATTAGAAAAAGATAATGAATCTTTAAATAATGATAAGATAGAAGTAGAAAATTTAAAAGCTGAATTAGAAAAAGAAGAAAATGAGTTAGAGTTAGAAATAGAGAAAATAGCAGCACAAAGTGTATTTATTGGAGATTCACAAGTTATATCTAGTGGTTCTTGGCCTGTACCAGGGTATACTAGAACAAGCTCTCCTTATGGGTATAGAATACATCCAATATTTAATACTAAAAAGCTTCATTCAGGATTAGATATACCAGCACCAACAGGAACACCTGCAGTAGCTATAGACTCAGGAAAAGTTATATTTTCAGGAACTAAAGGAGGATATGGTAATACTGTTATGATACAGCATGATGATGGAAAGGTAACTCTTTATGGACATAATAGTAAATTAGCAGTGTCAGTAGGGCAAAGAGTAGAAAAAGGGCAAGTGGTATCTAAAATAGGTTCTACAGGTAACTCAACTGGTCCGCATCTTCATTTTGAAGTAAGAATAAACGGAAAGCCTGTAAATCCGGTTCCATATATAAAATAAGTATTAAAAAATAAGTACCTAATATATAATATATGGGTGCTTATTTTTTATGTATAAGTAAATGCGCGAAGTGAACTTTTGATTATAAAAGGAGATTAAATATGAAAGAATATATAGTTGTGGATTTAGAAACAACAGGGCTTGATCCATATAAAGGCTGTGAAATAATAGAAATTGGTATAACAGAAATAACTCAAGGAAAAATAGGAAGGAATTACTCAAGGTTAATAAAGCCTAAAAATCATATACCTTATTTTATAACAGAGATAACTAATATAAGTGATGATATGGTAGAAAATGAAGAATGTATAGAAGAAGTTTTACCTAGATTTAGAAAATATTTAGGAGATAAAACTATGATAGCTCATAATGCAAAATTTGATTTGAAATTTTTAAATTATTATTTGGAAGCTTTAAACTTAGAGCCTATAACAAACTATATTTGTACATTAGAGATGCTAAAACAAGTAAAATCATATAATGGTAAGAATAAAAAGTTAGAGACTGCTTGTAGTTATTATAATATAGAAAATAAAAATGCGCATAGAGCTGATAGTGATACATTAGCTACGGCAAAACTATTTTTGACAATAAAAGATAAAATATAAAAGAAGCTTGATACACCAAGCTTCTTTTTATATTTTTATAATAAATATTTATAAGTTAAAACTAGAAATATTCTTATTAATTTGAAAATATTGCTTGTATACTTTTTTTAAAAAAATATATATAATACAGATAACAAGATTTTTATACAAAAAACGACACTTTTATACAAAAAAATAACAAAGGTGTATTATAATTAATTTAAAGATAGTTTATATAATAATTAAGGTATAGGGAGGAAATAAAATATGATAAAGAAAAAGAGCAAATCGCTTTTATGTGCAATAGTAAGTATTGGGTTTATAAACTCAATTGAAAAGATTCATGTAAATGCTATGAGCCCACAAAATATAGATGCAGTAAAATTTATTGATACTAACGAACATTGGGCGGAATCAGAAATAAATAAGTTCGCTAGTTTAGGGTATATAAATGGGTATTCAGATGGAAGTTTTAAACCTAATGCTTCAATTACAAGAGCAGAATTTGTAAAAATATTTAATAATGTTTTTGGATTAACTAAGTCTAGTGGTAAAGTATTCTCAGATACACAAGACCATTGGGCTAAAAATGATATAGATATAGCTGTAACTAATGGAATATGTAAAGGGAAATCAACTACAGAGTTTAATCCAAATGATCAAATCACTAGAGAAGAAGCGGCTTTAATGATATCAAATTATGAAAAATTAGAAGATAATAATCATGATAAAATAAATACATTTAGTGATAGTGAAAATGTGTCAGATTGGGCTAAAGATGGTGTAGAAGGTGTTATAGAAAAAGGGTATATGAATGGATATACTGATAATACATTTAAGTTTAAAGGAAATATAACTAGAGCAGAGGCTGTTTCTACATTAAGCAGAGTAAATAAACCTGAAGAAAATTTAGTAGTAGAAAATGCTAATAAAGTTATAGATAAAATAAATAAACTAGATAGAAATATAAATAAAAGTGATGAAAAAGAGATATTGGAAGTAAGAAATGCATATAACAGTTTAAGTGAAGAATCTAAGTCTTTAGTTAAAAACTTAGATATCTTAGAAGGTGCAGAAAGAAGAATAAAAGTTACAAAGCTAATAGATAAAATAGGTAGAGATGATGATAAAAATGATACTCCTGAAAATAGAGTAAATAAGTATATGGAGGATGTGAAAAAAGCAGAAGAAGCTTATAATGCTTTATCTGAAGAAGAGAAAAATGCTATATCACCACTAGACCGTGATTTTTTAACTGGTTCATTAGTTACAGTAAAACAATTAAAGAAAGAGGCTGCAGATAAGTTAATAGCTGAAAAATTAGTAGAAAGAATAAGTAATTTAAAAAGTTATGAAAAATACACTGAATTAGAGGAAAAAAGAGCTATAGCTAAGGAAGTATATGATATAAGAGAGGCATATGAAGGATTAACATATACAGCGAAGAAAAGAGTTCCTAAAGAATCTTTAGATATTCTTAAAAAAGCTGAATATAGGATATTAAACTCTGTAGGAGATTTATTAGATCCGACTCAAAAGGGTTAAATTAATAAATAAAAATTAAATAAAGCTATTAATAAAGTTATAGATATAAATAAGCAAAAAAAGATATTAGAAGCTAGATGAAAAAATAATTCATCTAGCTTTTTTATATACTTATAGTTTTAGAATTAAATTAGTTAAATTTTTATAAATAGTGTTTAATCTTTAAATAAATACATAGTATATAAAGACGAAATTATTACAGGGGGTTAATATTATGAATTTAATATCTATAAATATATATATAGATAGAATTCAATTTGAAGTATTTTCTATATATAATGATAAGAAAAATACTCTTCTCCAAAATGAAATAAGAATACCAGTATCATTTAGTATGGGAGATAAGTTAGAATATATAAGAAAATTTATAAGTATTATAATAAATCAAAATAAAGTAAAAAAGGCATATTTAAATATAAAAGATAAATTAGAAGTATATACTATAAAAATTGATGGAACTTTAGAGGAAGTACTATCAAGTTATGGGGTGGAGATATGCAATTAAGTACTCAGTTTGACTTTGAAATAATAAATAATATAAAGTCAGAAGGTGTTAATTCATCTTTATATATTGTAAAAGATATGCAGGTTGGATCTAAATTTATACTAAAAAAAATAGATAAGAAAGGTCTTAAGGAACCTAAAAGATATTTTGAAGAATCAAAAAAAATATATAAATTAAAGCATCCAAATATAATGGAGATACATTCAGCATCTTATGATAATGAGTATATATATATAACGATGCCATATTTAAAAAATGGATCGCTTCAGCATCTAATAGAAAATCAAAATCTTACACTAAGACAAATAATAAAATATTCATTAGATTTTCTTTCAGCTTTATATTATGTTCATGAAAATAACATTGTACACTGTGATATAAAGCCTAATAATATATTGATAAGTAATGAAGGTAGTGCAATACTTACAGATTTTGGTTCTGCATTATATTTAAATAATTTAGGTAATGCAAGATTAAAAAATGTATATTATAAGCATATAGCACCAGAGCAATGTACAAATTCAACAATAAACAAAAAAATAGATATATATCAGATAGGAACTACATTATATAGGTTATGTAATGGCAATGAAGAGTACAATAAGCAAGCAAGACGATATAAGGATTTAAATAGTCTAAAGATAGCTTGTGCAAAAGGCAAATTTCCGATTAGAAAAAAATATTTACCTCATATACCAAAAGAAATGATAAATATAATTGAAAAATGTATTAATATTAATACTTATGATAGATATGATAATGTTTTACAAATTATGAATGATATATCATCTATAAATACACATTTAGATTGGTATTATAATAAAGAGCATGAAGAAAAATTTACATGGACTTTAAATACTAATGACAACTATATAAATATAATGTTATTTAAAGTTGGAACTATGTGGGAAATTATAGATGATCATAGAGAAAGTTTATATGTTGAAACAAAAGCAAAAGGTTATAGAGCTATAAGAGAGATTATAAAAAAATATGAAAAATAGCCTTACTTTAATCCGTTCAAGTAAGGCTATAAAAAGGGGTTTATTAGGGAATATATTTTATTTGGGGAGTAAAATAATCGGTTATTAGGGGAATAACCTTGAATTAATAATAACAAATTTCGACAATAAAATCAAGAGAAATGTCGAAAAAAATTATAAAAAATATATAAAAAAATAATAGTATAAATTTATATCTAAAAATTAACCAAATTTAACTAATGATGAATGAAAATTTTTTCTATTATCATCTACAGTTTCTATCATATTAATATATATTAGCTACTAAATATTTTATGATTACATATAAAGATGAGGTAAATGGATTTATAGGAAACTTAAAAAGTTAAGAAAGTAAAACACTAAAAATTGGGAGTAA
>CALFLM010000002.1 GCA_937880075.1 uncultured Romboutsia sp.
TCCGGCCTTCCAAGCCGGCTGTGAGGGTTCGATCCCCTTCACCCGCTCCAGATTAAACTTACGGGACTATAGCTCAGCTGGGAGAGCACCTGCCTTACAAGCAGGGGGTCACAGGTTCGAGCCCTGTTAGTCCCACCATTCGCGGCCTGGTAGTTCAGCTGGTTAGAATGCCAGCCTGTCACGCTGGAGGTCGAGGGTTCGAGTCCCTTCCAGGTCGCCAATTAAATACGGGAATATAGCTCAGTTGGTAGAGCAAACGACTGTTAATCGTTAGGTCACAGGTTCGAGCCCTGTTATTCCCGCCAATTTTATATGCGGGAATAGTTCAGTGGTAGAGCGCAACCTTGCCAAGGTTGAAGTCGCGAGTTCGAATCTCGTTTGCCGCTCCAAATAATATAATGTGGGTGCATAGCTCAGCTGGATAGAGCAACGCCCTTCTAAGGCGTGTGTCCGGGGTTCGAATCCCTGTGCGCTCACCATTTAAAAAGGTTTCACTTTGGTGAAACTTTTTTTATTTTATAAAATTAACTATATATTAAATAATCTGTTGTGCTAGTTATATTACTAAGTATATTGAAATTACTATATAAAGATTATTAACTATCAAAATGTAGACAATTAAATTATAGTATTTTAAATAATCATATTTAACTAGCATAATAAATTAAATAGTTTGTATATAGTTATATGAATATAGCATAATACATAGTGTAATAGTGTAAATTACTAATAAATCTCAAATAGGAGGAACAAATTGTGTTGGATATAAATTCCTTTTTCGGTGGATTTTTCGATATGATATTTAGTATGAGTTTAAATGATGTTATAGATATATTAATAGTAGCGTACATATTTTATAAAATATTTATGTTCATTAAGGATACTAGAGCAGAGCAGGTTTTAAAAGGAATAGTTTTGTTATTTGTAGGCACACAGATTAGTGAAATATTAAAGCTACATACATTATATTGGATATTAATAAAAGCTCTTGATTTAGGTTTTATAGCCGCATTAGTAATATTTCAACCAGAACTTAGAGCAGGGCTTGAACATATAGGAAGAGCAAAGTTTAAATTCTTTTCAAAGAATAACGCAAGTGTATCAGAAGAAGTATTTAATAAAACAATAGAAGAGATAGTTGAAGCATTATATTCTTTATCTAGACAGAAAATAGGGGCTCTTATTATATTAGAGAGACAAACTAAAATAGGAGATATAATAAATACGGGTACAAGTATTGATGGTGCAATATCAAGACAATTATTAATAAATATTTTTATACCTAATACTCCTTTACATGATGGAGCAGTTGTTATAAGGGATTCTCATATAAAGGCAGCAGCATGCTTTCTTCCGCTAACTCAATCGAAGGATTTGAGTAAGGATTTAGGTACTAGACATAGAGCAGCAGTAGGAGTAAGTGAAGTTTCTGATTGTATATCATTAATAGTATCAGAAGAAACTGGAGATGTATCTATAGCTAAAGCAGGTAAATTATATAGAAATATATCAAAGGAAAGAATGATGAATATATTAAGAAGTAATTTAAAAGTTACTACTCAAGAAAAAAGCTTTTTTAAAGGTGGGATATTTAAATGATAAATAAATTGAAAAATAATTCTAAAATAAAAATTATATCCCTATTAAGTGCTATGGTACTATGGATGTATGTTATGGCAATTGTAGATCCAGAGGAAACTAAATTATTTGAAAATGTACCTGTTACAATAACTAATAAAAATGAATTAGATGAAAAAGATTTTGTTATTTATCCAGAAAAAGATCTTACAACTAATATATATGTTACTGGAAAATTATCAAATCTAAAAAAAATAACAAAAGATGATATAGATGTATATGGACAAATAAATAATCCAATGGAAGGAAATAATGAGATATATTTAAAAGTATCTAGTTCTCAAAGAGTAAATTATGATTTTAAAAATCCAGTTATGATTGTAACACTAGAAAAAATTATTAGTGAAGATAAGAGTATAAAAGTTGATATAACTGGTAGTGGAAAAAATAATGTAGATAATGTTATTTTAGAAGATAGCATAGATAAAGTGAGTGTATCTGGACCAAGAAGTTTGGTTAATGAAGTAAAAAGCGTCGTAGGAACTGTTAAAGTTAATGGAAAACTTGATGATTTTTCACAGATTATAAAGTTAAAGCCAGTAGATGCGAATGGTAAGGTTGTAGAAGGTGTAGAATTAGAAAAAGATTCAGCTAATGCTCATATAACTTTATTAACTCAAAAGACTGTTCCAATAACATTAAAATTATCTGATAATAGTGAATCAGGTGTAAATTATGCAATAAGCCAAAATACTGTAACTATAAAAGGTAAAAAAGATATTGTAGATTCTATAAATAATATAGAAACTCAACCTGTGAATTTATCTGAAATATTACCTGGAACAAGTAAAGATATATATTTACAAGTTCCAAATGGAATAACTATAGAAACAAAGTATATTACAATAAAGAAGAATTCTGAAGAGAATGTACTATCAGAATATACTTATACAGCTAAAGATGTAGAGATAAGAAATAACACAGAAAATATAGATAAAAGTAAAATAAAAATTCCCGATAGTATTAATGTTAGTATAGAATACTTACAAAGTATAGGTTCAATAAATAAAGAGGATATAAAGTTATATATTGATTTAAATGAATTATCATTAGAAGATAATACTTGTAAGATAAAATATGAATCTACATATGAAATAAAAAAAATAAATATAGATCCAGATACTGTAACTATAGAAAAATCAGAGGTTTAATAATAAGATGCAACAATAATCATAAATAATTATTGTTGCATCTTATTTATTTTATAGGTGCTATAAAATTGTACATGATAAAAACAATATAAATAATAGTCTTTACTATGAAAAAGTTTTTAAAAATTATATATATGTTTTAATTAAAATACTTCATTAGATAAAGTTATTATTTTGTATTGTTCAAAAATACAATAAACAATAAAATTATTTTATAATGCAGAATTATTATTAGAATATATATATTTTAATTATAGTAATCGAACTTATAAAAGTGTGTAAATGTAATCTATAACTATTTTACGAGTTTTAAGATAAGTATTGATTTGATACACATTACGTACATTTATTATTAAGTTTGATTACTATAAAATACTTCATTAAGTAAATTTATTATTTTGTATTATTCAAAAATATAATAAACAATAAAATTATTTTATAATGTAGAATTATTATTAGAACATATATAATTTAATTAAGAGAAGATAAAATAAAATTTCGATTTATTAAAGTTAAATGCTAGGGTAATTAGGTCATATTTGTGGAGATAAATTGTTCTATAGTGTATATTTTAAATAATTATATTGTTCTTTTTGTTTATCTGTATTAAAATGTCTTTATGGATTAAACTGAGAGAATAATACAATTTAAATATACATAATAATATACTTGTACGTTTTTTCTTTTTGAAAGGAGATTTTTAATGAGAAAATATTTTGGAACAGATGGAGTAAGAGGGGTAGCTAATACAGAACTTACTTGTGATTTAGCATATAAATTAGGGAGAGCTGGTGGATATGTATTAGCTCAAGGTAAAGATAAAGTTAAAGTAATAGTTGGTAAAGATACTAGGGTTTCAGGAGATATGTTAGAAGCAGCTTTGATTGCAGGACTTATGTCTGTAGGGTGTGATGTAGTTACTGTTGGAGTAATACCAACTCCAGGTGTTGCATACTTAACTAAAAAATATGAAGCTGATTGTGGTGTTGTTATATCAGCATCTCATAATCCAGTTGAATACAATGGTATAAAGTTCTTTAATAAAAATGGATATAAATTAGATGATGCAGTTGAATTAGAAATAGAAGGATATATAGATAATATAGAAAAAGTAGATTATCATCCAGTTGGAGAAAAAGTTGGAAGAAAAGTATTTGTTCATAACGCTCAAAGAGATTATATAGACTACTTAAAATCAATAGTAAACGTTGATTTTAAAGGTTTAAAGGTGGTACTAGATTGTGCTAATGGAGCAGCATATAAGGTTGCACCAACAATATTTAGCGAATTAGGAGCAAATGTAGTAACTATAAATAGTGAACCAGATGGAAATAATATAAATGATAAATGTGGATCTACACATCCAGAAAAATTACAAAAATCTGTTGTAGAGAATAAAGCAAACTTAGGTCTTGCATATGATGGAGATGCAGATAGATTAATTGCTGTTGACGAAAATGGAAACATTGTAGATGGTGACCATATAATGGTATTAAGTGCTATACATTTAAAAAATAAAGGTAAATTAGCACAAGATACTTTAGTAGTTACAGTTATGAGTAATATAGGACTTACTATAGCAGCAAAAGAGCATGGTATAAATCTAGCTACTACTGCTGTAGGAGATAGATATGTATTAGAAGAAATGAAAAATAGTGGATATAACCTTGGTGGAGAGCAATCAGGGCATATGATATTCTTAGATTACAATACAACTGGAGATGGAGTTTTAAGTTCTTTAGTATTAGCTCAAATAGTACTAGAAGAAGGTAAAAATTTATCTGAACTTGCAGCTGTAATGACTCAATATCCACAAGTATTAGTTAATGCTAGAATAAAGAATGAAAATAAGAATAAATATATGGAATATCCAGAGATAAAATCTGAGATAGAAAGAATAGAAAAATTACTAGATGGATGTGGAAGAGTTTTAATTAGACCATCAGGTACAGAACCATTAGTAAGAGTTATGTTAGAAGGTAAAGAGGAAGGTCAAATAAAAGAATTAGCAACAAACTTAGCTAATCTTATACAAGAAAAATTATCATAATTTTTAAGATGGGCACAAAATAAAATTTGTGCTTATCAATAAGCGCCAGAACTTAGTTACTAGCGACAATAGATTTAATATAAAAAACTAAGTTGACGAGGTCAGAGTTTATCGAATTGTCGGCGGATGCTCTGCGGTGAGTTCACCATCGTAAGAACTTTCTTAAAATATAGGAGTAATTCTATACACAAAGGGAAGCTTAAGTGAATAATATATGACCTAACTCTAAAAATATAAATAAAAAATATTTTTAGGAGGAATTAAATATGTGTGGAATAGTTGGATATTTAGGACACAGAAAAGCAACAGAAGTTTTAGTAGAAGGACTTTCTAAATTAGAGTACAGAGGATATGATTCTGCAGGAGTTGCAGTTAACACTGGAAATGAATTAGAAATAAGAAAGTTTAAAGGAAGATTAGCAATACTTGCTGAGGATTTAGAAAAATCTCCAATATTAGGTGGATTAGGAATAGGACATACTAGATGGGCAACTCATGGAGAACCATCTGATGTAAACTCTCATCCTCATTTTAATATGGATAGAACAATAGCCGTTGTACACAACGGGATAATAGAAAATTACATGGAATTAAAAGAAGAATTACAAGCTGAAGGTGTTGTATTTTTATCTCAAACAGATACAGAAGTTGTAGCTCATTTAGTAGATAAATACTATGAAGGAAACTTATTAGATGCTGTATATAAAGCAACTGAAAGATTAAGAGGAGCATACGCTTTAGGTGTTATATGTGAGGATAACAATAATGAATTAGTTGCAGTTAGAAAAGATAGTCCATTAGTTGTAGGACTTGGAGAAGGTGAAAACTTCATAGCGTCAGACATACCTGCTATACTAAAATATACAAGAAATGTATACTTCTTAGAAAATGGTGAATTCGTTCATATAGTTGGAGATAAGTTAACTATTTTAGATGAAAATAGAAATGTTGTTGAAAAAGAAGTTACAGAAATAACATGGGACGTAGAAGCTGCATCTAAAGGTGGATATGAGCACTTCATGTTAAAAGAAATATACGAACAACCAAACGGTGTTAAAGAAACATTAATAAGAAGATTAAATGATAATGGAGAAATCCAATTAGATGATATAAAAATGACTAAGGAAGACTTAGACAAAATAAATAAAGTTTATATAGTTGCATGTGGTACTGCATATCATGCAGGTCTTGTTGGTAAATTTGCTATAGAAAAGTTTGCAAAAATACCTGTAATAACAGATATAGCATCTGAATTTAGATACAGAGACCCATTTGTTGATGAAAATACTTTATTAATATTAGTAAGTCAATCAGGTGAAACAGCAGATACTTTAGCATCTTTAAGATATGCTAAGGAAAGAGGAGCTAGAATATTATCAGTAACTAACGTTGTAGGGTCTTCTATAGCTAGAGAATCAGATGATGTATTCTATACTTGGGCTGGTCCAGAAATATCTGTTGCCTCAACTAAAGCTTATACAACTCAATTAGTATCATTCTATATGATAGCATTAGATTTCGCTATAAAGAAAGGTACTATAACAATAGAATTCTACAATGAGATGATAGAAAAATTAAAAGAAATGCCAGAAAAGGTATCAAAAGCTTTAGAGCAAGAAGAATATATAAAAAATGATGTTGCAAAAACATTAAAAGATGCAAGTAGTGCTTTTTACTTAGGTAGAGGATTAGATTACAACTTAGCTATGGAAGGTGCTTTAAAGATAAAAGAAATATCTTATATACATGCAGAAGCTTTTGCTGCTGGTGAACTAAAACATGGTACAATAGCATTAATAGAAAAAGGAACTCCAGTAATAGCAATAGCAACTCAAGAGGAATTATTTGAAAAAATGGTTTCTAACATGGAAGAAGTTAGAGCTAGAGGTGCGTATGTTATAGCAATAGCTCAAGAAAAAAATACAGAAGTTGAAAAAGCTGCTGATAAGGTAATATATATACCAAATGTAGATGACATAGTGTCTAGTATATTAACAGTTTTACCACTTCAATTATTATCTTACTATGTTGCAGTTGAAAGAGGTTGTGACGTAGACAAACCAAGAAATTTAGCTAAATCAGTAACAGTTGAATAGATATAAAAACAATTTATAAAAGTATATCCTCCTTAAAATTGTCAATAATTTAAGTATAAAATGATAATTTTAAGGGGGATTTTTTAATGAAAATAATTAAGGTTATAGCTAGTTTTTTTACACTAATGTTAATAGGTATATTTATTTCATATGGAGACACTGATAACAATGGATACGACAAATTTTTAGAAACATTTGACAATACACAAGCGGATTTTAAATTTTATAATATAAAAGCTAACGGATTAATAAATTATGATATAACTAAGAATGAAATAAAAGATATATGCATAGATATAATTAATGACCTTGGTCTAGAAGAAAGTGATATAAAGTGGGAAGAAAAATGGGGTGAAAAGGAAAAACAGATATATATTCAATCAAATACTTCTGATAAAAATATTTCTATAGTCGGGATTAAAAAAAATAGTGATGAATCGTATATAATTGTTGACATATTGGACAATAAGGTATATAAAAATATAGTGGATATTTATACAATTCTTGAGAAATCATTATATAAATATTCAAATATTGTCGATATAAGTACATGTATATCAGGAGAGTTTTCCAAAAGATTACAATTTAGCAAATATGATGATATTTTACAAGAAATATTATATAATATGAGTGCTAAAGAAATAGATAGAATTGAAAATGAAAATATGGTGTCTATTACAGCATATAGCGAATTGATAGAAGAAAATTATTTAGAGTATTTAGGAAATAAGATAAATTTAAATATAGGAATTAGGTATAGTGAGGATGATGATAAAACATTAATATACATAGCTACGCCTATTATAAAACTAGATTATTGATAATGAGGAGAGAAAGATAGTATGCCTAAGATATTAGTTAAAAAGAGTAATCCGCTTAAAGGAAGCGTTAAAATAGATGGAGCAAAAAATGCAGTATTACCTATAATAGCAGCAACATTATTAGCAAAGGGGAAGTCTACATTAAGAGGAGTTCCAAATTTAAAAGATGTACATGTTATATCTGATTTATTAAGACATTTAGGTGCAGATGTAGAGTATACGGATAATACTTTAACTGTAGATGCTACTAATATAACAACATGTGAAGCTCCATACGAGCTTGTAAGAAAGATGAGAGCGTCTTTTTTAGTAATGGGACCGTTACTTGCAAGATTCAATCATACAAAGATATCTATGCCAGGTGGATGTGCTATAGGAACAAGACCAATAGATTTACATCTAAAAGGATTTAAGCATTTAGGTGCTAAAGTTGACATGGACCATGGATTTGTAGAAGCTACAGCTGAAAAATTAATAGGTAACAAATTATACTTAGATTTCCCATCAGTTGGTGCAACTGAAAACATTATGATGGCAGCTGCACTTGCAGAGGGAACGACTATAATAGAAAATGCAGCAGAAGAACCAGAGATAGTAGATTTAGCAAATTTCTTAAATGAAATGGGTGCCAATGTAAAAGGTGCTGGAACAAACACTATAAAGATAAAAGGTGTAAAAAAATTAATAGGAGCGGAGCATAACGTAATTCCTGATAGAATAGAAGCTGCAACTTATATGGTAGCAGCAGCTATGACTAAAGGCGATATAACTATAGAAAACGTAATAATGGAACATTTAAAGCCTGTAACAGCTAAATTAATAGAAGCAGGTTGTGAAATAATAGAAATGGATAATGCAGTTAGGGTAATAGGACCAGAAGTTTTAAAACCTATTGACATAAAAACTTTACCACATCCAGGATTCCCAACAGATGTTCAAGCTCAATTTATGGCTATGCTTACTGTTGCAAATGGAAGTGGAACTGTAATAGAAACTGTATTTGAAAATAGATTCATGCACGTTGCAGAGTTCAATAGAATGGGTGCAGATATAAGAATAGAAGGTAGAAGTGCAATTGTTAAGGGTGTTAACCAATTATACGGTGCTAAAGTAAATGCTACAGATTTAAGAGCAGGTGCTGCACTTATATTATGTGGTCTTATAGCTGAAGGTGAAACTCAAATAGGTGAAATATATCACATACAAAGAGGATATGTAGATATAGATAAGAAAATAACTGCATTAGGTGGAAATATAAAAATAGTAGAAGAACAATAAGTAAAAATTTTATAGTAATATAATATAAAGGGTTATTCATATACTTTAAAGATAAGTAATCTAAGGAGGAAAAGTATATGAATAACCCTTTAGGAATTTTAGCAGGAGTAATAGTATGCTCAGCTACATTGCCAATATTTTTAAGTGTAGTATCTTATGATGATATAGAAACTAATACTCTTCAAAAAAAAGAACAATTAATAGAAAAAAAAGTATCTTCAAAATATATAAATTATGAAACGATAGATAAAGACTCACCTAAAATTAATATATATAATCATAAAACGGTTAAAACACAACAAAAGGATATAGAGGAATATTTATATGGAGTACTTTCAGGAGAAATGCCTTCAGATTTTAATATAGAAGCATTAAAGGCACAAGCTGTTGCAGCTAGAACTTATGTTATGTATAATCAAGAAAATCAAATATCTAAACATAAAGGTGCAGCTGTATGTACTGATTACACTCATTGTCAAGAATATAAAAGTTATGAAGAATTAAAAAAATCAAAAGGTGAAGAATGGATGAAAAACTCTTATCCTATAATAAAGCAAGCAGTAGACGAAACAAAAGGACATATCATAACTTATGATGGAGAACCTATATTACCATTATATTTTTCAACATCATCAGGAAAAACTGAAAATAGTGAAGAGGTATTTTCAACAGAATATCCATATCTAAGATCTGTAGACAGCTTATATGATAAATACTCACCAAAATATGCATCTACATTGAAAATAAGTAATAAAGACTTTGTGAGTAAATTAAAAAATACATATATTGATATAAATATAACTGAAAATAATCTTAATTCTCAAATTGAAATATTAAATAGAAGTGATGGAGGATCAGTTGAAAAAATAAAATTAGGTAATAAAGAACTTACAGGTAGAGATATAAGAAATATATTAAATTTAAACTCAGCAAACTTTGAAATAAAATTTGATACTAATTCTCTAGATTTTGTAGTAAAAGGATATGGACATGGAGTAGGCATGAGCCAATGGGGGGCTCAAGGAATGGCAGAAGAAGGATATAAATACTATGAAATACTATCTCATTATTATAAAGATACAACAATAAAGGATCTATATTAAAATATTAAAAATAGATGTAAAAAAGTGATTAAATTGTATAAAATTAGAAAATAAAGCCAACAATACAGATACACAATATATTTGGAGGTGCTGTATGAAGAAAAAACTATTAGAAAAAGATGGTTTTTACCTGGCTTTATTTGTATGCATATGCTTAGTCGCTATTGGTGGGGTTTGGTTTACAAAAAATAATGTAGATGAGTTAACTTCAAATGATTTATTTGTAAATAAGACTAACGAAAATAGTAAAAGAGAAGAAGATGAAGTACATTTAATAGAAAAGGACATAGAAAAAGATGACTCTATACCTACTTCAACGGGGTCAAAGGAAAATCTAGAGAAAGCTAAAGAAAAACAAGAAAATAAAAGATCAAAATTAAGTTTCTTAGGGACTAAAGTTGTTAGAAAATACTCTGAAAAAGAACCAAGTTATTCAAAAACACTAGATTTATGGGAAGTACATAAAGGTTTAGATATAAGTGCAAATGAAGGTTATGAAGTAAAATCTCTATTAGATGGAAAAGTTGTTAACGTATTTAAAGATGATAAACATGGAATATCAGTAAGAGTAGAAAGTGCTAATAACGTAGCAGTAGTTTACTCTAACTTAAGTGAAAAAACTAATGTTAAAAAAGGACAAGAAGTTACAGAAGGTCAAGTACTAGGCATAGTTGGGAACACTACTTCAGTTGAAAGTGAAGATGGAACACATGTACATGTAGAAGCTTTTAAAGGCGAAGAATCCATAGATCCTATGACTTTTATTAAATAAAAATAGTTTAGTTTATGTTACAAACGATATATCCGTTGCTAAAAAGTATAACAGACTTTAATCAAAAATGATTGAGTCTGTTATATTTTTTGCTTAATTCACATATATATCATTAAGGTTAGTATGTGAGGAGGGAATGTAGTGAGGTCTCATATAGAGGAACGAGCAATCGTTGTGGCAAAATATATACTAGAAAAGAATACTACAGTAAGACAAACAGCTAAAACATTTGGTGTGAGCAAAAGTACTATTCACAAAGATGTTACTGAACGATTAGAGGAAATAAACCCAACTCTTGCAAAAGAGGTTAAAATGGTTTTAGAAAAAAATAAATCTGAGAGACACATCAGAGGTGGAATGGCAACAAAACTTAAATATGAAAAAGAAATGCAAAAAGATGTAGGGTGATACCTACATCTTTTTCTTGACTTAAATAAAGTTTTTGTATATTTTGTATAATAGGAGTTAAAAATGAATCGATAAAAATAAAAAGGAGTTGAAGAAATGTCTAGAGCAGATATAGGTATAGATTTAGGTACGGCAAATGTACTTGTATATGTTAGTGGAAAAGGAATTGTTCTAGAAGAACCATCTGTTGTAGCGATAGATAAGAAAGCTAATTCTGTATTAGCAGTAGGTGAAGAAGCTAGAAAAATGATAGGAAGGACACCAGGGAATATAGTTGCAATAAGACCTTTAAGAGATGGCGTTATATCAGATTATGATGTAACTGAAAAAATGTTAAAGTATTTTATAAATAAAGTTGTAGATAAAAAAGGATTTAGTAGATTCTTTATGCCTAGAATAATGGTGTGTGTTCCTACGGGGGTTACAGAAGTCGAAAAAAGAGCTGTAGAAGAAGCAACAAGACAGGCTGGTGCAAGAGAAGTATATATAATAGAAGAGCCTATAGCGGCTGCAATAGGGGTAGGAATGGATATATCTCAACCTCATGGAAATATGGTTATAGATATTGGAGGAGGTACATCAGATATAGCTGTAATATCTTTAGGTGGAGCTGTAGTAAGTGAGTCTATAAAAGTAGGTGGAGATAAATTCGATGAAGCAATAGTAAGGTATATGAAGAATCAACATAATCTTCTAATAGGAGAAAGAACTGCAGAAAAAATAAAAATAGAAATAGGTTGTGCATATAAAAGAGAAAAAGAAAAAACTATGAAGATAACAGGTAGAAACTTAATTACTGGACTGCCACATGCCATAGAAGTATCGTCTTCAGAAATGTTAGAAGCTCTAGATGAATGTGCTGAGCAGATTGTAGTTACGGCACATGTGGTATTGGAGAAAACGCCACCAGAATTAGCAGCAGATATAAGTGATAGAGGAATAATTATGACAGGTGGAGGAGCATTATTATACGGTTTAGATAAAAGAATTGAGGAAAGAACAGGTATAAAGGTAAGCGTTGCTGATAAACCATTATCTTGTGTAGCTGAAGGAACAGGAAAGGCACTTAGTTCAATAGATTTATTAAAATCAGGTGGGACATTTAATAAAAAATAAAATATAAATAAAAAATCCTACTTTAAATGGTACGTACTATTTAAAGTAGGATTTTTTATTTATAATGAAATTATAGTATGAAATGTTTTTCTGACACGTCGCTTAAGAGAAGCGAAATTTTTATTTTGGTATTTGATTTATGTTGAAAGCAAAAGTGATAAAGATATAATCTCAGCTAATTCTAAAATAAAGCTAAGTCTAACACTATTAAATGAAAATCTATTATTTTCATCTATTTTATCTACTATACCTACTATTGAATAGTGTCCTATTTGAGGTAATTTTTTACCTACTCCTTTTCCGGGCAAGATAGGGCCTTCTCTTATTTGTATATTGCCTATACTGCTTTTTGAGCCTAAACACGCATCTATAGCTAAGAAGTTACCTTTAGGATGGGATTTCTTTATATGTTCAATAGATTCATATATATTTAAAGCATGGATAGGGTTATCTAATGTACCGTAGACAGGGTATTTGAAGTCACTGTTTTTTAACATTGTTCCAACTAAAGGTCCAAGTGCGTCACCTATAGCTCTATCTGTTCCTATACAAACTATAACTGTATTTTCATCAATTACATCTTTGATAATTGAGCTTAACACCTGTACTACATTTTCTTTTTTATAATTTATTCTGGCTAAATACATAGGAACCCCCTTTCTAAAAAAATATATGAAAAGTTAATAGAAAAAATACCTACCTTCGAGGTTTAATAAAGTAAATTTGAGATGGATACTTTAGATATAAATTAATTTATAATAAATTAAGAATTGCTTAATGTTTACGATATTAAACTAAAATTTATAATATATATGTTTTACTTAAAATGCTTAATTAGATAAAGTTATTATTTTATATTGTTCAAAAATACAATAAACAATAAAATTATTTTATAATGTAGAATTATTATTAGAACATATATACTAAAAATAAATTATGATATAATATATTGACATTAGAATAAAAAGGTAGTACATTTATTATATTAATATAAAAATTCAATATTTCTTGATTACCTTATCAAGAGAGGCGGAGGGATAGGCCCTGTGAAGCCCAGCAACCACCCATTAGGGAAAAGGTGCTAAGTCCTACAAGATTTTATATCTTGAGAGATGAGGTTAGTTAATTAATGTATTTATATACGAAAATTAACCTCTTCTTATTAAGAAGAGGTTTTTTTATTTTAAGATACGTATGAGACTAACCACCTTATATTAATACATACATGAAAAATTTTAAGGAGGATGGATTATGGCAAGACATTTATTTACATCAGAATCAGTAACAGAAGGGCATCCAGATAAAATATGTGATCAAATATCAGATTCAATATTAGATGCATTATTAGAAAAAGACCCATATGCTAGAGTTGCTTGTGAAACAACAGT
>CALFLM010000003.1 GCA_937880075.1 uncultured Romboutsia sp.
GGTACCTTAATTTATCCTTATATTGTCTTTTTACTGAAGGAAATTTTTCTTTAATGTATAAATATAATTCTTCTTCTGGTTTTGAAGTGTTGAATGAATGATTTTTTGTCATTACATTATATCTATGTTCTTGCATTTCATCACTAGACATAATTGTTGACATGTTTATTTTGTGTTTTAATGATTTTCCATAATTGTCAACACCATATTTTTCAAGACAAGTTTGTTTAATTTGATTTTTTATATTAGGGTCACATATCGGTGCTAATCCACCATATTTTTTCAAACAGGTTTGCTTTACTTTTTCTTTATTTTCTTCTAATTTTGCTGGATTGTCAACACCATATTTTTCAAGGCAAGATTGTTTTATTTTATCACGTATTTCTTTACATTGAGTTGTAGATATTGTCCCATATTTCTTAAGACAAGTTTGCTTTACTTTTTCTTTATTTTCTTCTAATTTTGCTGGGTTGTCAACACCATATTTTTCAAGACAAGTTTGCTTACCTTTATTTCTTATTTTCTCTGATTTCAATGGTGAATCAACCCCGTATTTTTCAAGACAGGTTTGTTTAATTTTTTCTTTACATTCATCCGATTGCCAAAAATATTCAACTCCATATTTTTCTAAACATGTTTGTTTAATCTTTTCTTTACTTTCTTTAGTTTTGTTATAATTGTCAACACCGTATTTCTCAAGACAAGTTTGCTTTATTTTTTGTTTAATTTCATCAGAAGATTGTGCACAAATATTGGAACAAAACTTAAAAAATATTCCTTTAAATACTAAAGGTTTACCACAAGTAGGGCATTTAGGATGTTCTTCTATTCCATTATAGATTCTAAACAAAGTTTCTTTTAATGAATCAGAATCATCATATCTGTTGATTAAATATTCATATATGTCTTTGTTGTATTTTCCTTCTATTCCGGATGTGTATCTTCTAAGAGTATTAGGATTATACAAATATCTTTTTGCCTTGAATTCTTCTTTTACAATATCATCAGTTACTTTCATTTTAACATTTTACTTAATACCAAATGTATTTGGTACTTTACCATTTGTCAATGGACTAGGACTTTCAATCTTAGCAGTTTGTGTTGTAGGAGAACCAACTGTTATGATTTGTCCATAGATATCTGCATTTTTGATATAATAATCTATAGCGTTCGAAAAACGGATACCCAAAGGTTCTGCAATCATCTTAGGAATAGATTCACCAAATTCTTTAGCAGCTTTATTTCCTGCTTTAGAAGTACATGGCAATACATGTTTGAAACCTTCTTCTAATGCAGATGGCAAGACCTCTTCAAGAGATCTTGTCAACGCCTTTTCCAATTCAGATACTACTAACATAAGTTACTCATGATTGTAAATGAATTCTGCAAACTTCTTGTAAGATTCCTTTGCCATAGGTACCAACTTTTTCATAAGTGAATTATCTGGAATATCAAGTGATTCCATATACTCATCAACCAACTTATCAATCTGTGAATCTACAGTATTACCAGTAGGTACATTCTTAGGTTCTGACTCTGGAGCTTCATGAGTCATATCCCACTTAGCTTGAAGTTCTGCCTTGAAGTTGTCAATATACTCATCACCAATCAGCAATGTTACAAAGTCATTATCCTTCAATCCATCAAGAAAATCCATGGCATCATTAAACTCCTCCTGTGTAACTTTACTCATATCAACACCATTCAACTTAGTAATATTATCAGACTCAGTCAACTTTACAACGTCTTCGAAAATATCAAAATTTCCCATGATTATTTAAATTTTATTTATTTATTAATTTATTTTACTATTAAAATTCAGGATCAAGATGTGGATTAGCTTTACCAAATGTTACAATACAACATGATTCTCGTGTTGGAATTCCAACCTCTCTCCAAGTTCCATTCTTTCTCAATGAATATAATTCTCCACCACGTACGAACTTATTGAATGCTTCATCTGTCAAGTATTCTACTCCATCCTTTTCATATATATACTGGTTTTTATTATCTTCAGTAATATCATAAATATTCACAAGACGTACCCTCTTGTTACTTATGACAGCATTACAACATACAACATATCGATCAGATCCTACATGTAAAGTACCTACCATTCCACGTACAGGTAATATTATTACCTTTTCAGATCCATTGACTTGTTTGATCTTTAATGTTTCCATATTTCTATATTTTAATCATTTTAATCATTACAATTATAATATAGAACAATCTTTAATAATTTCAAAAAATTGAACCTAATAAATTACTAGCTTTCTTTAAATTATATTCGTGCACCCAATATTCATTTCTCATATCCATATATACATAATATTCTGGATATCCACATTTATTGAATATTGTAAAAATAATCTTATCCTTACTAAAATCTGGATTCAATTCTGTACTATATCCTTTACCAGGAATTGGACACTTCTGTACTCTTACAGTTATATTGATAGGATTATATTGTTTATAAGGCTCTTCTTTGACAATTGCATGAAGTTTGTCATTACTATCAACATACATTGATATAATCTGTGCACCCTTTAATGGTGTTATAACCAAGGTATTTCTTCCAGATACTGCATACCATTCAAACTCATAATCATCAAGATAGAACCCCTCATTATGATTCTTTACTGTTTCTTTAATATCATCTATAGTAGCCATGTATATTACTTATAAGAAATATAGTTTGTTGGTTTTGGTTGATTCTTACTATCTCCTGTAATCATACCAGACATTGTATGATTGTTCAACAAATTAAGCGTTGCATCTGCTATAGCACCTGCATTGTCACCTTTCAATCTTGAAACTGTAATAGTAAAACACTTCTTACCCATATTCCATGGAATCATATATGAAATATCAAATCCACCATCTGCATTTTCCAAACAGATATAATGATGTCCATCTGATAAGATATCCAAATTCTTCACTGATGTATGGAAACAAGAATTTGTCAATACAAGATTATTGTCTGCTTTGATGATATAATATGCAAGACAAATCTTAATCCAAAAATTCTTTAACTTATTTAACATATTTTAATCTTTTAACTGTATTTCAAACTTGGCATTTCTACAATATTGCCTTTCTTCTCTAACTCCTTCTGTTTTGCATAAATCTGTTCCTTTGTAAGATCTGCTTCAATAATAGTATGTGGGTCAATAGTAGGAAGTACATAAGGATTCTTCGAGTACTCTGCAACTGGTACCTTAACTTTCTTGAATGACAAAGACTTATATGATTCTCTTACATAAGTTTCAAAGTATTCAACAATGTTAAATTCCATCTTACCATTTTGTAGTACAATGCAAAACTTATGATTTTTAACATCAAGAAGATCTGACAAGTTCTCCCATTCAAGCATATCTAAGAAATCAGAAGTTTCATAATGCTTAGGTCCATCAATCTGTGTAGCTTCGTATAATGAATTACCTGAAAAATCCTTTCCTTTATATCTGATTTCATCCCAAATAGTAAGGTCTTCTGGTGTTTCAATATTATTATCCATCATCCATTCAATCAATCGTGACAATGGTCGATAATCATCAGAATTTGTTGGAACATCATAACTCATAACAAAATTAAATGGATAACATCCTAATTTCATTGCGATCTCTCTCCGAATATCAGAAGATAAGAATTCACAATCTCTTTGTGATAATCTTCCATAAACATTCTTCCCCATATCACAACAAATAGAATGTGCAGCAATTGTATGTCTTCCGATAGCATATCTCATTGCCATCCATGTCAAATCATGTTCATATTCTGACATGTATTTTGGTGACTTGTTACATCTTCTTGGCATAATTACTTTCTTTTTAGGCGATTAACCATATTCTTTACTTGATTGAGCTGTTCCTTTTGTGTAGCTCTATTGAGAGAATCAGACTTGGTCTGTTGACGATTGAATTCTGACAACATACCATTCTTATCTGTTAAATTAGCAATAGTAACATTCAATGACTTGATAGAATCTGTCATTACTTTGTTCAAACTATCTTTATATACAATTTCTTGATTAGCTTTGTTCAATTTTGATCCTCTATTACAACTTACTGTACATTTGTTCATTCCAAACAATATCAAGATTGCGATCAAAATTTCTTTCCAATTCTTCTTTAACTTATTCATTTTTATATATTGACTTCATTTAAATTTACTGTAAGGTCAGCATCAGGCAAACGCTCTTCATTAATGAATCCACATCTTGTATAGACTTTATCATAGATATCATCATCTTCACAATCAGTAGAAATATCAATTACATATTGTTTATGTAAATCATCTAACTGAATTTCTTTTGATGATATATCAAGTACATTCAATTGATATTTAGAACAAATGCCTAATACTTCTTCTTTACACTTTTCTATATTTCTTATCTTTGCTGATGCCATTTCTATTTTCTATTTAAGAATAAAACATTAGTCTTCAATATCAAAGTTATCGAAGTAAACAAATACTGATTCATTGTTTCTTCTACACTTCTTATTTGTATAGAACATTCCTTCCAACCGAGCAATAAACTTCTTTGCTTTCTTATTTGAAAGAGTAGAAGGGCTAGACAATGTAATAGAAACTGAATAAGTATTATCAGTTTCATCTGTCTCATTCTCATAAACTTCATATTCATAAGAAGGTACAAACTTTACTTCTACATTAGCTAATTTAATATTCATCTTGTTAGCGAAGTGACGTACTGTATTTTCTACTTTATTTATTGAAGTGTTCATGTTTCTTTTCATTTTTAATCATAATTATTATTACATAATAAATATAGTATTTCTTTCAGAAATTTCAATAAAATATGATAAATTTTTCGCAATATATATCAGAATCTTTGGAAATTGACTTGGGTTTCGTTTTTGAAGCTAACAAGAAAATTTGGCCTGTATTTGATAAAAGCAAAGGAACATACAAGTATTCTCCTATAAGCATAATGACTGGAACTCATGTTGAACATAGAAAGTCAGAAAGAAAAGTAGAAGATCCTGAAATTATTGAAGCTATAATGGGTGCTAAGGATGATATATTGAAAATGTTGAAAGATGGTGAATTAAAGGTATCTCATTATGGAGAAAAAGAACCTATGACTTTTGTTATTATGGATGCAAGAACAAACAGAAAATTACCATTGACTGTTGTTGGGTTTGTTTCTTGGGCAGATCCTAGATTCAAGAAATGTAATGTAATAGTTAAAACTGTTGGTAAATTTTCTAATTTCTCAAGTATCATGAGAAAAGACTCAGATAATGAAAAGCATATTCAATTGTATTAATTTATTTAATCTTATATACGAACAAAGCCAGGTCCTAAGACCTGGCTTTTTGTTTGAGCTTTTTTGTTTGCAATTCTCAGAGGATTTATTTAATGTTACTTCTCTGTTGTAACAATTCGATTCAAATCAAGGTTATCAGGAGAGAACTTATTTACAGGACCAGCACCAATAGTCTTAATTTTTGATGCATCAACACCTGCCTTGATAAGTGCATTCTTAACTGCTACTGCTCGCTTGAGTGAAAGCTCTTTATTATATCTAGTAGAACCTTCAGTAGAAGCATATCCAGTTACCTTGATAGTACCATCAACATCTTTCAATGCATCAGCGATATCATAGATATTAGCCATAGATGTTGACTCAATCTTAGCAGTACCCTTCTTAAACTGAACCTTTGGATAAACCATCTTGGTAATTTCATTTGTCTTAATCAAAGCATTTACCTTTGTAAGGGAATCATGCATTACCTCAATAGTTGCATTTGCATCATTAAGATTCTTCTGAAGTGTATTGATCTTTCCATTCAACATGTCAACCTCTGCCTGATCATAAAGCTTAGCCTTGTTGAATGATCGAGTGCCATTGCTTGTCTTGAAGTGATATACAATACCTGCGGTAACTTGTCCAATAGCACGTTCTGTATTGAATGAACCTGTACCACTCAAATCATATACAACTGCTGGTCGCAAAGCAATAGTCCATGCATCTGTTACATTGTAATTTAGATTAAGACCTGCCTTAGCAAGCAAAGCATTGTACTTCTCATGCAAAAGGAAACCATAACCAGGACCTGCATTAACTTCTACCTCAAACTTACGTGGCTTACCATTATACTTCCAAATAGCATTAGTAAGATTTACACGACCTGTCAAATAAGTTGAAATTCCATCAAATGTATTTGCACAATGAAAATGCGTTACCGGTTTTGACCAATTGCTAAGTCCATTGATATTTGTATTACCTTCAAGTGTTACACCAAATACTGGAGTAATTTCCTTATTGATAACAATACCAGCTACAGCACCCTGTGGCCAATTCCACTGATTGAGATTAGTCTCAACACCACCAACTACACCAACAGAAACATTGTCTGTGAACTTAGAACTACCGGCATAGTTAGACTGTGTCTGAGCATTAACACTGAATACCGCTGTCAAAGACAGCAACATTGTCAAAATAAACTTCTTCATTTTTTCTTTTAATTTTACTTTTTTAAATTATTAAACATTAATTAGGAATGGCAAAACTTAATTAAGCTCTAACCATTCATTTATCTTTTCTTCATAGATTCCTTTACATAATGACAAAACATAAGTAGGATTATTGCCAAGTTTCATCCAAACATTAATTACATCACTAATATATTCATTATCGGCAATAGTAACAGTAATGTTCTTAGCTCTTTTCTTTGTCATTGCTGCCTTAATGATATCCAATACATCTATAATACCAGACTTGTCAGAATTAACAAGTTCATCTTCATTATTATCGTATGTATCATCATATATTGCATCAGTAATATATTCAATAGAAACATTGTTGAAATCTCCATCAATTGATCTAATGAAGTTAATGAATTCGGCAAAATTATATTTCTTAACAAATGTAGCCATCATAATTAAATTAAACAATTAAATATTTACATTTATAATATAGAACTAACTAAGAATATTTCAAATATTTTTTCACTTTTTGATAAAATATTTTTGGAAATTTTCTCTTAAGAATTTCTTTACATCCTGTTTTACTATATGTACTAACAATTCTGCAAATGCAAATGAGTTGAATGACCTATCAGATACAAAATCACAATATTGCTTTGTGTATTCCAATGCATCAACACAAGTACCACTATAATTAGCTTCAAACATTGCAAATACATCTTCCATCTTATATCCAATAAATGCTGTTATATATCCATTATTTCTCTTTGAACGAATATAAGTACATATTTTTTCTACATCATTATAACGGTAGCAATTCCAACTTGATAACCAATCTTGTTCATCATATAATGGGCATGTACTATCATCTTGATATAATGTGAATTCCCATCCAAGTTGTGTGGCAAAATCTAATGCATCTTTATCATAATCTTTTTCACCTAATGGTAATACATCAGTTACCATTACCTTCTTCCTACTTGTATAGTCTTCTAAAATTTTTGTTCTAGATGCGATAAGAACATAATCTTTCACATACTGTTCATCCTTATATGTATCTATAATATAGTTGAACAAATCTGTAGGTTTTATATAATTCAATGTTTTAGTGTGTTGTACTATCATGTTCTAATTTCCATTTAGGGGTTTCTTCAATAAATGTTGATACAAAATCATCTAATATATCTTCTGGTGTATCTGTATTGTCAATCAACTTTACAATATCATCAGATTTCTTATATTCATTAAATAAACTTAGAATATCATCAATTTCTTTTTCAGTAAAATCTTGATTTTCTTTCAACAAATTTACTCGGTCTTTATACTCTTCTGGATTTCTCCAAAGCATAATATAATTAGTCAATTTGAAGTTTGATTCAATTTCTCTACCAAAATACTTTTCTACTACATGTTCCCGATCAAATAAATCTGCAAATACATTATCTGTAAGTAAAAGACGATCCATTACAATAGGTCTATCAGTACCATTCAATTTTGACATGGTATATAAATCATCAAGTACTTTACGAATTGTTTTTCTAATCCACTCTTCAAATTTCTGTGGATTTTTATAATCTACCTTTTCCTTTTCTGCTGATACTGGATTATATACTAAAAAATCATCAAATCTATTCTTCAAATTTTCCAATAAAGTTCCCTTGCCACAACGGTCATGACCCTCAAGAACTATAATACGAATTTTTTCCATTTTTATTTACAAATATAAATATACTTCTTACCATCTGTGGATGATTGATATACATAAATAGGTATTTTAGTTATTGTTTCCACCCAATTCATACTATATATTTTAAATTTATTTATATTTATTAATATAGTCAACAGGAAGATATTTTTCATATTTTTCAAATACAAACTTACGTTGTCTTTGAACAATCTCTCTATATAATGGTTCGTTGTTTTCTATTTTCTTAAGCTTGTCTGCATAATCTTGTCCATTCTTACAATATGTATGTTCATAAAGCCAATCATCGCACAATTCGTGGTTTGGATCAAAAGCTTCGTCAACAAAACATACAATATCCATAAGCATCAAATCAAACCATCTTGGTGATACTTGATTACCCAATATACATTTGCTATGTGTTATTAATGAAGACTTAGCATTTGATGGAACAAATTTTAGCAAATTTGAATAAGGCATATTTTTTACAAGATCTATATCATGGTCAAAATCTACATGTTTAAAGAAATTCTTACTACCTCCTTTAATTACTAAAAATGGTTTATCAACTTTACTGTAAAATTCTTCTGTTCTAGCTATTCTATCTGAATCTTTAATATATCCATAATAACAAGCAGAATATTTCTTATCATTAAAGTCATAATTTCTCATTCTCAAATCTAAATCATCATTTAATGTAATGTAATAGTAAACATTAAAATTAAACCAAGATTTTGGCAAGACCTTTATCCCATACTCTTTAACATATTTATCATAATCTAATCCACAAAATGCCAAATCAAAATCATTTTCCATATTACATATATCATCATATCTTGATTCTAGCAAATCAATTTCTGTATTCCAATTATCTTGATTTATTCCTTGTTTCCACACTATCCTTGCATCTTTCTTAATAGCATAACGATTAGTATGATATCGGAAAAACCAAAGCTTACATACTTCTGGATCATCATTAATGAATATCATCCTATCTGATGCAGATTTTGATTTCCACCATTCATATATTCTATTCATACAAAATGGAAAGGTCATAATAGCCATTCCACCAAATATATTTAGCTGAGCTGGAACAATCCACATGTCATTTATATGATAATCTAATAACAAGTCTTTCTTTTCAATTCCATATATCAATGGGCAATCTTTCAATATGTTATTATATTTTTCACCAGAATTAGACAATGATGTTGTCAATATATATACTTTATCATATTTTAAGAATTCTGTCAAATACTTCCAATAATGATATACATTATACATAGTAATATTATCTCTATTTACTAGTATATGTCTTACTGGTAAAGATATGCATGCTATTCTTCCCTTTCCACTAGGTTCTTCTATATGTTTAATCATAAAATACTGTATCTAAATTTATTTCTAAATTAAAAATACAGTATTGATTTTATAGTTTTATCTATAGATTTCAAGATCATCTTTATCTATCAACATTAGTTGATATAATATATCAGCAAATCCTCCATGTCCACCTTGATATTTAGAAACATAATGGAAAAATGGCTTTATATATTCAAAGCAATTATCTGTAGTAGCACATATATTTGCTGCTATAGCTGCTGATACATCACTTGGACTATCTCCAATAAAAGCAACAATATATCCGCTATCTCTATATTTCTTAACTAATTTTTCTCTTTCATTTGGATCAGCTTCTGTAACATGTAACATGAAAGAATTACTTATTCTTCTGTCTGTAATATCACATCCAGTCTTATCATCTGTTACAAATAAGAATTCCCATCCAAAATCTTTAGCAATATTGAATAATTCCTTATCATGACAACCATAGGTTTTGAATCGTTTTCTGTTTTCATCATAAGTCATATTTCCATCCGTCAATATACCATCACAGTCAGAAATTATGATTTTCTTCATATTGATATATTCTAAGGTATGCTTGGACTTAAAATAATCAGCCCAAGTCAAACCTCCTTTCAATAATCTTCTTGATGTTTTAAATTTACTTGTTTCCATCAATACATTCATTAATTATGTTAGACAATCCTGAAATAGCATACTCCAATACAATATTCAATTTCATAATATCTTTTGCAAACATTGGAAGCATACCAAGCAAATGAAGATAGATGGCAGTTTCAATAAACACATCACAATCTTCTATCTTTGGAAGTTCATCTACTTTATATGTCATTTCCTTTCTCAAAGCATCATCCAATCCAATCTCCACCATATAAGCTTCTGATTGGTCAACAATTGGATGACAGAAAAATGATCCATTTCTTCTTGATATTGGGTTATATACTTTGATATCACCAGTCATATTTACAAGAACATTATGAGAATTGATGTTTCCATGAGTTAATACCCATTCATCATTTGGTAAACCATCTATGAGAAGATTGCATGCATTATCTATAAGTGTTTGAACTTCTGCAAATGTTCTGTTATTTTCAAAAAGCCTACATGTATCACAAATACCCTTCAGTGGTTTACCATTATATTCTTCCAACAAAAATTTTACAGATGTTGACAATGGTACATCTACTTTATATCTTACAAAATTATTTAAAAGATTAGTAAGATTTACCTTTGATGCATGTGTATATCCTTCAAGATTATGCATATCACAAACATATCCATCTTCTGTCTTACTTACTGGCATATCTACAACATAATCACTAATTCCAGGATTATAAGATAAGAAAGAAATCCAGTCATATTGATAATTTAAACGCTCATTTGTTTTTACTACATATTGCATGGATTCTTTATCAGTATATGAAACTTCCATATCAGTAGGTAAAATCAAATCTTTCTGATAAGAAGTTGACATTATCTTCTTATATTCTGATAATGACTTATATTCAGTGATTTTTGTATTGATATTTGATTCAACAAAAGTAATCATACTATCATTTACTTTTTCTTGGATAATATCAATCAAATCTTTATTTTCATCACATGGCTTAGTTGGAATAACCTCTGAAATATCTTTGATCCAAAAGATACCTGGAACATTTCCATCATAAGCAAATGATCTATTTACAATCTTATCATCTTCTATCTTATATCGATATTTTGCATCATTTACTGTGAAAATTACACAATTATCCTTATCTTCAATTTTTCTATCCAATTTGAATTCATCATTATCAAACAAAATATCTGACCAGAAAAACAAAACATTCTTCTTTGGAAGATCATCATATACAGAAGCTAAAGTATTGCCTGAACCATTAGTATTATCAGACACAATCACATCAACATTAAGATGATTGATTTCAATATAAGCTTTCATGATCTTTGCAAATTTTTGATTTACAACGATACTTACTGTATTTGCTTCATCAAAATAGTCTAATTGCTTAATCAAGATTGGTGTTCCATCTTTTGATGGCAACAATATCTTAGGAAAACAAGAAAGCTCACCAAACCGAGTCTGTAATCCACCAGCACAAATTACAACGTTCATATTCTATCTTTTTATAAATTATTAGTATTAATATAGAAACATCTATCACATGATTTCATATTATATGAATTCATATCATATTGTTCCTTAGTTATTCCAAATTGACATCTTGATTTTGATGACATCATTTCCCATAAAGTTGCATGATTGATGAAATCTAAATCTTCAAAGTATGGTACAACAACATCTTCTGATGACAACATGGTAAAATGTGTATTTCTATCTGTTGATAATTTGATGAAAACAACGTTTGAATTGAATTTTTTCTTCAAATCTTCCATTGCCCCACTATTGTTTGGATCTGTATAATACACAACAACTACATCAGCATAGTCATAATTAATATATGAAATGACATCATCTACTTTATATCCTTCATCAGTCAATCTATAAGGAATATAATAAATAGAATAAGTACCTGTATCAAGATTCTTAATTGTTTTAATAGTATCTTTCAATCCAAAATCCACCATATAATCAAAATATTTCAGATTGCGATCCATCATCATATAATAAGGGTATATTGAACATTCTGGTAAAGAGAATTTCTTGAGTTGTGTTGGACTTTCTACAATTGACCAATCCGAAAGTTGAAACAATTTCTTATTCAAAACATCATATCCCTCTAAGAAATTTCTTGTATGCTCATTATCAATCTTACAAACTGGACACCAGAAAACCTTTTCAAATCCTCTAAACCAATATGGATCAACCAATAGATTTCCTAAGAATTGACTTTCAAACATTACAATATTAAAATCATTACCATTATCTGGATTGTTTATAAGTTCAAACAATTCCATTTCCATCTTGCTTACAACATTAGAATCACTTCTTTGTTCACCTGCATGCTTACCAAAATTATCTGACCAAATGATTTTAATGTTATCATTGTCTTTTACCCACTTGTCAATGATATCATGTGATTCATTATTCTTTGGAAGCAATATTGTCAAAGTATTGAAATTCTTATGATGTTCAAAAAATGTAATGAATCGCACTACATTTCCATCACTATCCAAATTATACTTGTTTGTCTCTCTATTAATAGAAGAGATAATAGGTATGTACAAGATATTTTTATCTTGCATGTGATCGTCTACAAATTTCTTATCTATTGTCATGATCCTTTTCTTGTAATTTACATGATACTTCATGAATAATATTGAATATATTATCAATAAGATAGTCAAATTCTTCTTTATATTCACTACAAAGCCTTGAACCTTCTAATTGTTTATGCACATTTTTCATTACATGATTCCATCTATCTGGTTGTACAATAGGTTCATCTGCTTTCTTCTTGATTCTTCCTATCAATATAGCATTATTCATTCTAGAAATCAAGAGGTTGACCAATGATCGGTCACCTCTTGTAATTTCTGCTCTACACGATTTGAGAAGTTTCAAATCTTTGTTTGTTATGTTATTCATATAAGTTATGTTCTTTAGCGAATTTTGCACAAAAATCACAGGTGGTACCACATAGCTGATCAGCACATTCCCATCCATTTCCATCCATCCATTTATTGATGAATCCATCAAGCTTCTTATTTGGAATATCAATATCTGTCTTAGACTTCAATTCTGTCTTGCCATCATAAATTGAGGAAAGAGGTTTCCATAAAGAAATTACATTACCATCAAAGTCTTCTGACATATATGCTTCCATCACATATTTCAAATACTCTGTTGTACCAGTTCTACCAGAAAGTTTAAAATAATTTACACCAGTATTTTCACGATAAATCTTTTGATCCTCTGGTCTAATGAATCTCATACGAAGCCAAGCTTCTGGGGTTGATGAACGTGCTGACATACAATATCCCATTGGATAATTATTGTAAGACATACTATCCTCTTTTGTTTTGTTTGTTGCATGACATAGATAGCAAGAATCTCTAAATACACAATGTGTGGCATAATGAATGCCATTTCCATCAACACCAGCTACTCCACAAAATTCTTGAGCCATACATTCTAATATGCAACCATTTTCGTCACAATACTTCTGTGCATTAATTAAGAAATGCTTATTACGATTCTTAAGAATTGAATTACAGAACTTATTTACTCCAAATGTTTCATGATAATATTTCAATTGAGTTACAGTATCAATATGAGAAATACATGACATCTCAATTTCAATATCTGATACTTCTCTAATAAAAAGCAACATCATTGGGTTTGCCACAGTAATACGTGCTACACCAATATTTTCAAGCCATTTTACAAGATCCTGAATATCCTTCTTATGATTCAACATCTCTATCTTTGAACCATAAGGTTGAATTGAATTCATTGTATAATTGAATGCAATATTGTTATCCTTCAACTTCTTTACATAATTTGCAAAGAATTCTTTATCAATATCTGGCAATCTCCAACCTGGTCTTGCAGTTACTGCTTCATTACTTGCATCAGATCCAAAAAATTCTACAATCTGTGACTTACCCTTATATTTCTTATTCAACTCTACAGCAACATCAATCAATTTAGGATCGAAATTACAACCTACTTTATAAAAGTTCATGTTCTTGTTACTGTAATCAAAATTTGGTTTCCAATTCATATTTACTTCTTTTTAATTAAACTTATTGATATTAATATAGTAATTAGACTAAAACAGGTTCAAACTTATTGTCTGAACCTGTTATTAAAATCTTGCATATTCATTGCTAATACTTCTGCTGTCTTAGTAGATTGCATTATGTAAACAGCTTTACCAGAAAATGCATCTGCCGCTACTGTTTTAAGGTGCCAAATTACTCCAGTTTCTCTTTCAGTATAATTTGGACATGACTGATGGTATACCCATAGTGACATTAAAGTGACTAAACATGCACCAATCAATATTCCTACTAAGATAAATCCAATTGCTTCCATGTATATTAATTAAATGTAAATTCCATTTTATAATAAGGATAGAATTTTTATAGAAAATTTCAATTTAATTGCATCTTTTTACTTAAAATTCTCTGATAGATACTATGCCTTACTTCTATACTAGCTAATTCTAATTTGATGTTAGATTCACGTTCTGCCGCAGACAATGACTTTTCTGATATATATGGTACAGTCAAGTCATAATCAAATGTATACCAAGTCTTCCAAAGAAACTTATGCTTCTTCTTATATATGGCCCATTTGATATATACAGTAGTTTCTTCTGTTGGAAGAAATCCTACTTTTATATTTACTGGTCTGCTATCTCTTTCTATTTCTACTATTCTACTCATGTTTACAATATAGTAAAGTGTGTATAATCTTTTCAAAAGTATTTTTACATATATAAGATTTATTCAATTTGAAAATGAAGTACAATGGAACAAACTACATTACTGAACTGAAATCTATAGAATATATAGTAGAGAAGAACAGTAACAGTAAAGTAGAAAATCATACTAAGCTTAAGAAAGTAGAAAGAATAATATTGATAGGTGAACTTTACTTGAATTCAGTAAAGATGCTTAAGAGAGATAAGATAAAAGTAGAATATGCAGATCCTACTAAGCTCAACTTTTCTTTCAAAGATGATAAAGTACACATATATAGTGGTGAGAAAGACTTGCCAGATATAGTACTTACTAAAGCAGATTCTAAGAATACTGTGGTATTGATGCGTAGTGGATATACTAAGGAAGTGATAGCAGCTTTACTTGATGCTATCCAAGAATTAGATATACTTATATTAAACAATCCAGAAGCAGTAGCTATGTCATCTAATAAATATGCAACTGCATGTTTCTTGACAAAAGCCGAACTTCCACAACCAAAATATGTACTTGCAACTTCTGGTGATATAGATAAAGAAGATCATAAGAAGCTAGATGAAAAGCTAAAGCAACTTTATGGTAAGCTGGATGATGGATTAAAATATGTTTGTAAGATTCTGAATGGACATGGTGGTAAAGGTGTATTTTGTTGTCGTGGCAAAAACATTGTGTCTATATTGCAATGTTTGTTCAAACTGAAAGAAAACTGCCCAATACTCATACAAGATTTCCAAGAAATAAAAGATGGTGATATCAGAGTCCATGTACTTACATTAAATGGAAAGCAAAAGATATTGTCTTCCATCATGAGAAAGAAAGGAAAAGATTTCCGAACTAATCTCAGTCTTGGTTGTGACATGGAAGATGACTACAAGATGACTTCCGAACAAGAAAAGCTGACTTTAGCAGCTGCTAAAGCATCTGGTCTCGAATGGTGCGGTGTAGATATGTTGCCATTACAAAATGGAAATACTATAGTAGTAGAATTGAATGGCGCACCCGGACCAAGCTCGCCAATCAATGATCCTAACATAGAAGAAACTAATTGTAAGTTCTTTGAAAAGTTAGTAGAAGCAATAAATGAACTTTGTAAATAAAATGGAAAAAGAATATAAAAACATCAATGAAGCGATGGCACTTCTGAAAAATGATACCAAGTTAGAAATAAAGAATGTAATATGCTTCTATGTTGGAGAAAAGAAAGTAAAGAGCTACGATGAAGCAGTAGAAGAAAAAGAAGAAGATTGGTCTTATCAAGATTATTTGACTATTTGCTGTCATAAGAGAAAACTTAATCTTGTATGGCTGAACAAAGCAACAGTACGATTTACTTATTCTAATCATATCATATCTATAGATGATGATATAACAGACATGCATTTCTCATTGAAGCATTCTAACATTCATGATACCATTATATTCCAAGGTCAAGCTAATGATGACAATAAGAAAAACTATATTGGTTTGATGAGAGCATTTGAATATGAAGGTTTTTTCATGCTAAATACTATAGATGAAATCATTATGGCATCTGACAAGTATCTTGCATCTAATTTATTAGCTAAAGAGAATATTCCGCAACCTGGATATGTACTGATAACAAGAGAATTGATGGAGGACTTGAATACAGAATGCCATGATACCAGAGAAAGCTTCTGGAAGATGCTTGATTCTATCTATAAAGATAATGAAAACATAAATGAACTAAAAGAAAACAGACAGTATGTAGTAAAGATATTGAATGGTAGCCTTGGTATTGGTGTATTCATTTGCAATCATGATGAAGTAGAAGGAATATTGCAAGCTATGTTTGCTGTAGATAAAGAAGCGGAATTCATCATACAAGAGTATAAAGAAAATACTGGTGACATTCGTGTACATGCATTTTCTGTTGATGGTGCTAATTATGAGATACTTGCTTGTATGAAACGTGATAAAATAAGTGGCGACTTCAGAAGCAATGTTTCGTTAGGGGCTAAGACAGAAGAATACCAGATGACAGATAAGCAAAAAGAAATTGCATTGAAGGTTGCTAAGCTTTCTGGATGCAGATGGGTTGGTATTGACTTGATGGCTTGTACTGATGGTGACTTTGTAATAGAATATAATTCAAGTCCTGGTGTTCAAGGAATATCTCAGCAAATCAAGCATAATATGTTTGATATTGTGATAGATAAGATAGAAGCATACATGAAGAAGAATGCTATTTATCATACTGATGACTTTGAATTTGGTCAAGACAAAGGCAGATGCTTTACATCATACAATAAAGACACTATTCTTGAACTTTGGGAACATGATTGGTCACTTATATCTAGCAAGAGACAAGAAGTAATGTACAACTGCTTACTTATGCAACCAGGTCTTTTCTATAAGATACATGGTAAAGACAAACCAGAATATGGATTGGATTGCTCTGGATATATCAAATATGTAATGAAGAAAGCATTGAATGTAAATACACCTAACATGTGTGTTGACTTCTTCACTATATTCACTGATAATGATTGGGAAAGAATATCTGTTGATGATCTTAAGCCTGGTGATATAGGTGTAAAGAATGAATCTACTATATTGAACCACTGTGGTATATATGCAGGTGCAGGAAAATGGTTTGATACTTCTTATCTTTACGGAGTACAACTATCTGACTATTCACACTTCAATTACTTCTTTAGAATAAAGAATATCGATACCGATGCTTTAGGAGAAAAGACAGATCATTTAGTCAGAAAACTCATTTCTTTAGGTGTATTGCCAAGACCAGAAGATGAAATAACTGTTACTCCATCTACTATTGGTGACCCATTAGTAGTATCAATAGATTCATAAAGATTTCTCCAGGATGGCGCCTATGGCGGCCAGGGAGTGGAAAATGCTTTAGACTATAAATTATACGTCTGAAGCATTTTTTGTTGTTCCTGGTGAACCCTTAAAAGATATTCAATTGATGATATTTTTACTTAAGCATATATCTAACTTACATGAAAAGCAACACAATCATAATAAATGGAGATAAATATTTAGTAGAAATGATTGATTCTGATATAATTTCCACTAAACAATATGTTGCATTCAGAAATACTGATGTCATAAATGATATGACCATAGATACAGATATATACTTGGCCCCAATAGATAGGGATATCCCTAAAATATGGCCATCTACTAATACAACAGGAATTCCGTTGATGTCAACAAATTCTGATGCATTTTCTGAATCTATTAAACATGAATATTCAATTCCAGAACATGATTCTACATCGAATGGATATTCATACAGCAGATTGCTTGATGAAGATCTATATATAAAGAATGTTAAAACAATAAAGCTTAGAATATGGCATCCAACAACTGATTTGAATCGTAACATGATATTGTATATTGATAGCTGGGTAAACTCTTTACATATTCATTGGTATTGTGATATAATACAGCATGAAGATAAGCATACAGGTAAAGAAAGACGACTAAATCAAGATATATACAATGAGTATTTTGAAGTAGAAATTCCTGACTTTAGAGACGTCTTATATGGGTCTACATATATAGAAGAACCATCATTGATATTCAGAAATGAATATTCACAAGATAAGATAAAATATGCTAAAGAAACTGATTCTTTAAGCAGAACCATTCATAAAGATACAGATTACCAGGTATATAAGGAATTAGAAAATCCAGAAAATGGGTGTATACAATTAGCAGATATGAACTTACTGTTACATTATTGGAAATATCATAAGGAAGATGATGGAACAGAAATGAAAGAATACGTTGAAAATCCATATTCTATTCCTGAAATGATTTCATTAAACATAACTTTATATCCGTGGAAATCAATATCAGATAATGGAATATTCACTATAAACAAATATGCTAAACCTGCTTCTTGTTATTTTGTCGACGACTTTAAAATGTCAATAAAAGCATCATTTGAATTTATAGATGGTACAATATCAGTAGTTGGTAGATTTTGCTATCCAGAATCATTTTCTTCTATAGAATCTGCTTGGCAAAGAATATATAATACTGATTTTTCTAAATATAAGTCATTATCAGAAAGGGCTAAAGATTATGAAGATTTGAAAGAAATTTTGGGTGATAGCTTAGAAATGGTAAAATATACATGTATTGTTTCTTCTGACTATCTCTCAAAAAACATAATACATGAAGAAATATCATATTCTGATAAGGTTGATGACTTTTTGTTTCCTATGAAAGACCTGTTTTCTAAATGGTCACAAGTGCCAGATAATGTTTATGTAAGACTCATAATGGAAGACAGAGCTATTGGTAAGAACTGTTCTTCTCCTACTGTATTATTTACCAAAGACAAATTGAAATATACAATAAATGAACAACAGTATACTAGATTGTCTATAAAGAAAAAAGAAACAGATATTGATAATATGAATAAAGAGAATTTCAACTTCATAAGCAATATGAATTGCCGTATAGTAAAGAGTAATGATGACAAACAGCAAATACAAAAGAATTCTGTTCAACCAAGAATAATCTACAAACCAATATTCTTTAAAGTTCAGGATTTGCAGAATATAATATTACGTTCAAACATGTCGCAAAATATTGGAATATCATTATCTTCTTATGTAAACAAAGTAGATGAATTCATATTGTCAATAGGAGAAAACAAGTGGCATGAAAGTTCAAGAACATCTTCATTTGTAATATTCAATATAAATTCAAAACTAATAAATGAAGCAACTGGAAAATATGATATTATGACTTCTGAAAATGAATACATATCTACTGGAAATTACACTATAGAATAAGAATGGAAATAGATCTTGCATTAGATAATAGCAAAGTAATAGAATCACCTTATGATGCTGCCATACAAGAATTAGATTTGTTACTTGGAACTAATTGTACCCAGGTTTTAGGAAACCCTGGATTTGGGGTAAACATGGAACAGTTCTTATGGCAAATGACTCCATCTCCTATGGAAGTACAATCATATATACAACGAAAGATAATAGAAAATACCTATTGGTGCAATAAGTTGAATGTAAGCATAGAAGTAAACGTCATAAAAGGATCTTTACGTGACATATATGAAGTTAAGATAGGTTTAAAAGCACCAAATACTGGTAATCTAGTTAAAGAAAAGAAATATCAATACAGATAAATGAGACTATTTGAAATATTAAAGACATCTTATGAGAATTTTTCTGAAACCATGCAGGATTTTCTCAACAAATCATTTGGTGGTTTAGGACAAGCATATTCTCAATCATCAATATTTGGATCCGTATTAGAAGGAATAAAGGGTGTCATGCAAAATATGATGTTCTACATAGAAGATGCTATGACAGAACAGAATATATTTACTGCTACTAGAAAGAAATCAATATATAGTTTAGCAAAGATAAGTGGATATGATGCATATTATGGTGCTTCAGCTTCAGGTACTGTGCTCATTTCTAATAAGATATCCAATTCAACAGATAAGATAGTTATAGAAGATGAATGTCAGTTGATGAATGAGTCAACTGGTGTAACATATTCAGTTGATTTACCAGTTGATTCCATGGTAATAGATATGAGTAAACCATTAGTAACACATTCTATATCTATTTTACAAGGTACTTGGAAAAGAGCAACAGCTACAGCTAAAGGAGAACCATTAGAAACAATAGAGGCAGAAGTAAATAGCTTGTATGATATCAATCACATGAAAGTATATGTAAATGGAGAAAGATGGTCAATATCAAGTTGTTTGTATGATATGATAGAAGATGAACATAGCTGTGTAGTAAAGAATGGATATGATGGTGGATTCTCTGTTATGTTTGGTAATGGATATCATGGACACAATTTGAATGAAGGTGACCAAATAACCGTAAAATACATATCACATGATGGAAGTCTTGGAAATATTTCACCATCAGATGATGTTACTTTAAAATTCAAATCTTCTATAAGAAATTCTATTGGAGATTTAGTAGAAGCTAATGATTTGCTAAATATCACAATAACAAGCTATATATGTGGAGGTACAGATGCTGATACTATTGCAAATGTCAAAGAATTAGTTGGTATGAATTCTAGGTCTTTAGTATTAGCAAGTGAAGACAATTTCAAGATGTTCTTAAAGAGATTTTCGTTTGTTGGACAATTCAATTTGATGTCATCTAGAAATTCTACAAAGATAACTTGTATTGCATTTTCTAAATTCAAAGATCACTTATCTACTCCAAGTGATTATTTGAAATTAAGTAAAGAATCTATGTTATTGACTGATAATCAAAAATCCATGATTATTCAGGCTTTAGAACAATCAAATAAGGCTTTTGTTGGTACTTCCCTTACTTTTGTAGACCCAATAATAAGAAGATATTCCATTATATGTTATATAAAGCTATCTACATCTACAATAAAAGATTCTATAAAAACAAGTATAACTAATGTAATATCTAATTATTTTATGTCATTACCTACCGATACATTATTTATAAGTAAATCTGAATTGATATCGTATGTTACAGAAAATACAACGGGCTTACTTGGTTTTGATTTGGATTTCATATCAGAAGCAGATGAGATAGCTAGATACAGGGGTTATTGGAATAAGAAAGAACTTCATTTTACATCATCTAAAGACTTAAGTTATGTTGATGTAAGAACAATATATGATAAGTCAGATATGATTGGATTAGATGAAGTTGGAAATATAAGACTTAAGACAAATCTAGAAATGCCAATCATCCATAAATGTACTATGACTTATGATGATATGGCTCAACAGCAAGTAGAACCAATACAGTTCTTCTTCTTATAAAATATATAAATATTGAATGCTATGACAGTAGAAGAACTGAAAAAATCATCACCGGTTTTAGTAAATAGGGATGTGTGGCAAAGAATAAAAAATGAAAACTCATCTATTGAAGAGACTTCTGATAAGATAAATTTCACGGTAATACATTTATACTATAAATCAATAAATGAAGTAGAATATTCATTGTTGAACAGAGCAGCTAAAGATTGCTGTTATTGGTTAACTAATGAACTTAGAGAACTTGATGGATATCTGTTGTTTGTAGGAGATTTAGATAATATAGATGACTATTGGAAAGAACAAATAGAATCTCTTAAGAATAATGGCCTTTTGATAGAATTAGAAGTTTCTGAAAAGATATTTGAAAATGATTATTTTGAAAGATATACTAAGCAAATAAAGAGATTAGATATTACTTATGTTGTAAATTGGAAAACTCTTATTGGGGTTTCCAAACCATTAGGTATACCAGTAATAGATACTTTAAAGGGGTTATCTGAAGATATTTTAGGATCAAAAGATAAATCAATAATAAATTCTAAAGTGGAAGAATTGAAATCTATCTATTTAGATCCATTGATATATAAAGTAAGTTTCCCATTAATCAATAAGAAAGTACCTTCTAATTTACTTGATATAATATCTTATGGATGCAAGAAACATGATATGAATAAATTAAGACATTATTCATATAGGTATTCTTATGAAGATGGAAATACAGAAAAGATATACATACTTTCAACAGTAGATAGGCTTAGTGAAAATATATGTGCCATAAGATTTCAATCAGAAAAATTAAATGATAAAGATCATTATCTATATTTTAATTATGAACTGTTTGAATATTTAGGAAATAAAAAGTTCATAAAGAAAATATATGACAATTCTGAATATTGGTCAGAAAAGACAAAATCAGATTTGATAGGTAAATAAAATGGTAGGATTAGAAGATTACATATTTGAAAATGCAAGAACAACATATTCTAATAAAGAACGTAAAGAAGAATTAGAAAAGTGGCTTAAGGGAAAGAAATATCCTGATTATGTAAAGATACTTAACAAAATGCTTGATGATCCCAAAGCAAAGACATTACTTGAAGATGGTTTTGGTGGAGATTTAGGAGATACAAAATTTGTATTCAAAGTAAAGCTTATCAAGCCATTGAAATTGAGACCAACTCAAAATGAAATAGATGTTGACAAATCTGTGAAACATAGTCTTACTAATCCTTCCAATATGAAAGATTTGTTTAAAGATGAAATCATTACTGCTGGTATGCCATTGGTAACATTTAGAGGTAATTATGTTATAGATGGACATCATCGTTGGTCAGAATGTGCTATGATTAATCCAGAAGGTAAAATGGTATGCTTTGATTATGATGCTGATATAAGTCCTATCCAGATGTTGAAAGCTGTACAAGGTAATATTGCAGCAGCTTTAGCAGTTAGAGATGAAGATCCTGAAATACCATCAGGAAAGACAAATGGCCCTAACTTATATGATAAAGAATGGGATAGAGAAAAGATTCATGAATATGTAGATGATAAATTGCAAGAAGAACCTGCTAAGATATTCTTACAGAAAATGAATATTGATACAGATAAAGGTGAAGATATAAGAAAGAAAGCATTGCAAGTTATCTGTGATAATATTTGGAATGTAAAGATAAACAATTATCCAGAAGATAATGCTCCATCTAGGGGTGAAATGCCACAAACAGATAAAGCAGGTCAAGAAAAAGGTTCTAAACCAAGCAGTTATCCAGATAAAGAAGGTTCTGCTTTAAATAGAATGAAAAATGGAAAATTTGATAGTGGTGCTATTAAATAAATCATATTTTTATCTATAAAGATATCTTTAGAATAAATAAAATGAAAAGTTTATTAGAATCATTAAATGATGCTTTAGTTTTTGAAGAAGAAGCTGAAGTATTCGTTGTAAAAGACAAAGATGATGGTACCATTATCACAGTTTGTGACACTGAAGGTCAAGCTAAAAAGGCTGTGTCAGATGCAGAAAAAGGAAACAATTATGAAATTGTTAAAGATAAAAAATCAAATTACGTAAAATAAGATATGTCATTTTTAGATTTTGTAAATAAGAAAACATTATTAGAAGAATCTTCTCAATGGATGAATGAAGCATTTAAAGAGAAAGATTATAATAAAGCAAAGAAGACAATTCTCGACATATTGAAGAAAGAAATTACCATAGGACATGTATGGTCTTTAGGTGTATCCGATTTGAAAGTTGATGGTAATGATTGTAGCTCTGTAATGTATATTGTATCAGATAAGAATGGAAACATTCCAAAATCATCATTCAGTATCAACTTCTTAAAGAGCGGTCAATCTATGGTACCTTATTCAGTTGCTTTCTTCAATCAAACAAATACCGCTTCATTGTTTTTCGGGGGTGATGACAATAAATCAATTAAAGCACAACTTGAAATCCAGATGATGGGTGCTAGCATTGTTTATTATATTCCAGTAATTGCAAATATAATAAATAGTGGTAAGTTTAATATTTCATCTGAAGAAGCAGTAAAGCTTGGACGTAAAGTATATGATACCAAGAATGAATGTGTTTCTTGGGATATGTATTTTGGAGCACAGAAATATCATATTTATGAAGGGATTTCTGAAGATAAGGTTATTGAAAAGTATCATTTGAATCTTGGCCACAAATATAAGAAGATTGGTGAATCTTATCAGTGGATCAATGAGACGGAGCTTGAAGATCGTAAAAAAGAAGTATATGCTCAAATGAAAGCAAATACTGATCCGGATCTTGGTAAAGCCCTCTATAAGGAATACCGCCGGATATTGAATGCCATTAAAGGCGGTGCAACATCTTTGGAAGATCTTGAATGTTCTGTGAAGAAAAATGTTTCAGTATCATCTAGTATTCCTGGTGCTGCAGAAGTACAAAAGAAAATTGAAAGTGTAAAGTCAGATCCTAAGACGGCATTCAAAGAAATGCAGTTATATGTAAAGATGGTTATCAAAGGAATTCAACCTGCTGTAATTCTTTGTGGTGCTCCTGGTATTGGTAAGACTTTCCGTGTAAAGCAACAATTGAAGGCAGCAGGATATACTATAACTGCAGATAATACTGTAAAAGGTAAGTGTTCTCCACGTCAGCTTTATTTAACACTTTATAACAATAAAAATAAAGGTGATATTGTTTTAGTTGATGATGCTGACTCGTTAGTAGGACCAAAAGCACCCGAGGATAGTATTAATATTCTTAAAGCTGCACTAGATTCTACTACTGATGATGAAGGTCGTCTTGTATCATATAAAGTTTCTGGTGAACTTAAGGATGATGAAGGTGTTCCAGTTCCTAAGTCACATTATAACAAATGTGGTATGATTGTAATTACAAACTATAGTGTTGGACAAATTGATACTGCATTACGAAATAGAGCATTTACACAATCACTTGATTTCTCTACTAAGGATTTGCTTCAAATAATTCGTGATATCATGCCAAATATTGAATCTAATCATCTTTCAATGACATCTAAGGCTAAAGCTATGAATTATCTTGAAAAATTAGTTGAAGAAGGAAAACCTATTGAAGTTAGTTGTAGATCATTTATTACTTGCGCAAGAATTTATGAGAATGCCGAAGATGATGAAGCATTACAACTTGCTGAAAAGATGATTGCAGAGCAAATGCGAAATTCCGCAATGCGAGGAGGAAAGAAATTTTAATTTTTATTAACAATTAATTAAATAATTTAACATAAATGTTGTCTATTTTCTTTTATAAGAATTTAGACAACATTTTGTATATTATGGGAAATCATGATAATTTAATATTAAAAATTTTTATAAACAAAACAGGAAATTTCAATTCAAATAAAACAAGAAAGATAAATAAATATCCTAATATAAAAGAATATTTAGATAATAGATATAATGATTCTTTTTCTTTAGCAGAAACATTAAATAGAATTAAATTCCATATAGATAAACATCCAAAATGTCCAGTATGTGGAAATTATGTAAAATATGCTGGAGTATCAAATAACAAAATTTATTTTAAAGAAACTTGCTCATTAAGTTGTGGAAATAAATATGCAAAAGATAAAAGGGAGAAAACTTGCTTAGAAAAATATGGGGTTAAAAATGGTGGTGGATCTAAACAAGCATTAGAAAAAATAAAACAAACTTGTTTAGAAAAATATGGAGTAGATCATGTTTGGAAATCAAAAGAAATCCATAAAAAATGTACAGAAACAATAGAAAAAAGATATGGAGTAACTTCAACATTTGCTTTAGAATCAAGTAAACAAAATATGTTATCTAAATATGGAGTTACCAATATTATGGAATTAAAATCAACAAGAGAAAAAATAAAACAAACTTGTTTAGAAAAATATGGAGTAGACCATGTTTGGAAAAATGAAAATGTAAGAAAGAAATGTTTAGAAGCATTTAAAGAAAACACAGGATATAATAGTCCAATCCAAATTCCTGGGATATCACAAAAGGTATTTGAAATTAGAAAGAAAAATCATACTCTGAATACTTCTAAAATAGAAGAACAATTATATAAAGATATTTATTCATTATTTCCATCAGTAAAACGAGAATATAAAGAATTAAGATATCCTTGGCACTGTGATTTCTATATACCAGAATTAGATATGTTCATAGAACTCCAAGGATATTATACCCATGGAAAACATCCTTATAACCCAAATTCTATTGAAGATTTGAATTTAGTAAAAGAACATATAAACAAATATGGTGATAATTGTCCATTGGTTAATATTTGGACAATTTCAGACCCAAAGAAAAGAGAAACGGCAAAGAAGAACAATTTGAATTATGTTGAACTCTTTAATAAAGAAGATATTAATTTATTTTTAATAAACTTACAGAATATTAAGAATGAAAAGCTTAAGTGATTTGATTTTGGAAGCAGAAGATCAGCAAAATAACAATCAAAATAATGATCAGCAAAATAATGACCAAAATCAACAAGATAATAAAAACAAATCTGTAAAAGGTGATGCTGGTACATTCAAGCAATGGCCAGCTTTTGAAACAACTGTTAAAGGATGGATTAAAGTCATGTCTGGTCAAGAAGAAGCAAAAGATAGTTTCTTTGATGGTGGTTTCTTAGTACCAAATAGTATAGCTGGATGTGTTACAAATACACAAGCTAAGACCGCAACATTGACTAAGCAACTTGATTCAACTTGTAAAGTTTTGATAACAGAATTTTCATCTGATTTTAATTTCTTGTTAGATAATTTGAAACCTTATGGATATCAATCATCTGGATGGTCCAAGACAAAAGGTCCAAAAATAGCAGATATTATCAAATCTATGAAGGCTGAAGCTAAATCAGGTAATTCTGAAGAAAACAAAAATAATGACAATAAAGACAATGGAAACAGTAATAACGGAGGTACCATGTAATCAAACTACTCAAATTCACACTTATTGTGAAGGAATGGTAACAGAAGATTCAAAGAAAAAGAAAACAACAAATGATATAATTTCAGATTAATTAATGTGATCTAATGAAACAAATAAATGAGTATCTTGAGAAACCTATAAATGAATCTCAAGTTTATGATGACATAATCAAGTCACTTCAAGAATCTAAAGAACAAGGTAAATCAATAGAAGAAGGACTTTTTACCGGTTTATTTGCTGGTGCTGCAGCTTTTACTGTTGGTCCTACAATAATGAAAGCTGTTGCTAATGTTCTTGGAATTGATTTGAAGGGTCCATTAGGTAGTTTAATGACAAGTCGATTGATTTTAACAGCAGTTGGGGCAAAATTGGGATACCGTATTTGATATCCCAATTTTTATTCTAACTTATTATTTCAAATATTTTAATTCTTTCAAATACTTTGTACAAATTGCATTTCCATAAAGATAAGCAATTACACTCTTCATTGGATCATTTATGATATATGAAGTCAATTTCATCCAAATAATACCAACAATAATCTTTATATTTGTGTCAATTGGCATATTATCCAAATCAATTTGTGTAATTGAAGAAAAATCACCAGATGGATATTCTAATTTAAGATTCATACCATCCGAATAATCAATTTCTTCAATTGTGACATAAGGAGCACTGTTGAATCTTGAATATCCATTAAGTCCATAGCAGAATTTTGCAATATCATATTCTGCCATTCCTAATCCAATTGTCTTAAGATTTCCAAAATATCCACGTGGATCAATAAAGATTACATTACCATCTTTATCAATCATTGTATTATCCGTATTTGGATCACCATGACAAAGACACGCGTTGAAATTAATTTCATTATTCTCATACCATTTCTTTAATGCATCCATCAATACATTAAAATGGGTTGTAATTGGCATATAATCAATACACCTTACTTCAGTTTTTTCAATGAAATAATCAATCAATTTCTTACATGGATTTACTCTAGTATATACTTTTCCAATCAATTCATTATAGAATGCCCTTCTAATATCTTCATCTTCATCATCTACATCTATATCAACATCATTAATAGTATGTAAAGCTTTTATTACATTAGAAATCAATTTCTTAAAATCACCATTTTTATAATACCATTCTTGAGCCGTTACTCCATCGATTTTATTTAAAATCAATTCATGTTTGTTTTCATCATATCCTTGTTTTCCGCATAAACATGGTATATTGCTATATTTGTCGTAGAAATCATTTTCAATCTTTTGTAATTTGATAGCATCTTCTGTCTTTGCAATCTTAATTACTTTATCATCTTCAATTTTAATCTGGTTAAAATATCTACATGTATTTTTGGTTGACAAATCCATAAGATATTTCTTTTGGTCAAATTCTTCTCGGATACCTTTATCCCAACATTCAATAGAAAAAGTTTTTGTCAAATCACCCATCCTATCAATTTCAGAAATTACATGCACTCTATCATAAAATTCTCTATTATGACAAAGAAATGAATCCAACAACTCAGCATATTCATGAAATGCCTCATAAACATAAATATCACCATCATATTTATCAAGCAATTCATCAATCTTTCTCTCAATTATAGTTTTTTCTCCATCTGTGACCAAATAGAATGGAAAAACTAACTCTAAGTTAAGCTCCATATAATGACTTTCTGGATAATGTGACTGAACAACAAATAAACAATTCTTTTTCATTTTCATTAATTTTAAATCAATACTAACATAGACAATATTAATATAGATTAGTTTCTTAAAGTATTCAAAAGATTAGTAACTTTTGATTGTAATGTTCCAGATGGATGACTCTTTTGCAATCTTTCACACATGTTTACCATACCAAGCTCTTCTGAATTGAATGCCCCAGATATAGCTGTGGACATTACTGCTTCAAATATTATATTTGATGTGGCAGGTACAATTCCAAATCCATCCAACTCTCCTGGATCTGTCTTTATGTGACAAATAAAATCAATATCTTTACATGACCTTACTTTATTCAATTGCATTTCATTTGACATGCAAATCATTATAATTTTACATTTTGGCCGTAATTGTTTCATATATTTGAACAACACATAAAGTTCATTTGAGCATCCAGATTTTGATATAGCAATCAGTAAAGATGGTTTGTCAGTTGAAATAGGTCCTAAATCTCCATGTCCTGCTAAGCACGTATCTATGAATTGTCCATCAACCATTATTGATTTCAATGTAGCAGCATTCTTTTGAGCTATATATCCCGGCTTACCTATTCCTGTAATATATATTGTTTGATTGTCTAATATGGATTCTTTAATCATATCAGAAAGAATGTTGATGTTTTTCATAGACCCAACATCATTCCTCATGGTATTTAATGAAGCCAAACAATCATTTATGAAATCGAAATTTATCATAGTGTATTTTATTTTTAAACAACTAAGAATTAAATCTTGTACTTTAATAAAATAGAAATTAAGTGTTTCGGTTTCATCCGAACCTAGTCATAAATAAATTATACCAAAAACTAAAATGAATCTAAATTTGATTAAAGGCCTTCAATTTGCTGAAAAGCTCAACATGACAGAGGCTATTACCGAGTCAGGTAAGGAATTCTTGAAATCTTATCGTGGCTATCTTTACACAAATCCAGCAAGCTATGGCCTTGTCAATGGTTTCATATCTGAAGCATGCAACCACAAGTATGACAATGGTATTGCTTCTATTTTAGAGTCCGTTCTGAAGTATGTAACAGAAAACAAGATAAGTTGGAAGATTGCAAGTGCATGTGAGATCATTGAAAACTCTAATGATCCTTATGGTTATATTGCTAAGGAAGGTTGTAAGACAGCAGAAAAGCTTCTTGAAATGAATGAATCGGAAGTAGTACAGTATATTAAGGCTGGAGCACTAAAATCCATCCAGTACATTCCAGAATTCAGAAACATTTGTAAAGAAGTATATGGTACAATGCATGTTGATGAAGTACGTACACAACAGTATTCTCTAATCAATCCATTGTCTTATGCCATTGTGAATGAAGATGAAACTTGGTTCTGTGTAAATGGCCTTACTTATTGCATTAAAGAAGGTAAAGTAGAGAATAAGATGTGTGAAGATCAGACTTTCAATACTATCAACTATCTTCTTCCTAATTTTGAAAAGGTAGATGAAAGTCTTGTATTTACTTGGACTCCTAACTTTGGTGAAAAGCCATTTACTTTTGTTCTTGCTGAATCTGGTATTCAACTTAAGAAGGATAATATTGTAGATGAATCATTCAACAATACAGTAGACTTTAAAGTTTATTGTGACAATCTTTCTACTACTATGTTTGGTGCTACTAAGACTAACTTCATGAATATAGTAGCTAATGTTGCTACTGTACAAGAAGGTATGGATAACATTTGTGAAGTAGATAATGCTAAGATTCTTGAATGTGTAGATGGCAGCATTGCTACAATTGTAGAAGCTAAAGAAAATGTTACACTTACTTGGAATCGTAGTGCACAAGTAAAGTGTAATGAATGCCAGAATTTTGAATACATGCATGAAGCATTGGATCAAATCAAGTCTTTGACTAATATCAATCTTCGTGAAAACTACCAAGCTCGTATTGATGAAGATTTGAAGAAAGAAGACCCAGATTCTTATGCACAAATTCATGAACAACTACAAGCAAATAAAGATGCAAAAATTGAATCTCGTCGTATGAAGATACAACAACTTGCAGAATCTTATAAGAATGATCCTACAAAAATTGCTATTCTTTCTTCATTAAGTAAAGAGCTTGCAATGCTTGAAAACAAATAAGAGAATAAATAATATAAAAGAAAAGAGAACTTTCAATTGAAGGTTCTCTTTTTTGTTTTTCATAGTTTAATCTTAAATTGTGTCAGGGACGTTAAAATTGTCTTAGCTGATAGAATATACTTAAACATATTCTTCCGCTCCCTGTGTGACCCAGGCGCTATCCTGGAGAATTTATAGATAATCTCTTAAATCATTAAAGAATTCTGTAACAAAAATACCTGCATCGTCAAGATCATCCTTAAAAGAATATATGATAGAACGATTTGTCAATGCTGGATCATGTGAAACTAGATAGATAGGACATTCCTTAATAGGATACATTTCTACTGTACCATCCGCAAAACATACACTATAAATTCTATCCGACTTATCACCTAGCAAATTATATAGCTTCTGTAAATCTTCTGCTGTAGTTATTTCAAAAATATCCTTTAGCAAATCAATCTTGATGGTAGCATTACGACCATGATAACCTGTACCATACCATAAGATTGCTTGCAATACCAATTCCAAATTAAATTTATCTAATTCTGTACAATTCTTCATGTTCTAATTATAAAAATTAAAGTTCCACATTCATTAACATTATGAATATAGAACTTTTATTATTTATTTCAAAAATTTAGAAAAAATTATATCCTTGGATTTCTTTATATTTGTAATGTTGCTCATCATCAGAAGCTTTATGGGATATTTCCTCCAAGAATAGCATATTCTTATCCATGGATTTCCATTTGTCAATATCAATATAGCCCAAAACTGATCCTATAAAGATTGATGGATCTTTAGTATATTCAAGCATTTCATTTGTCCATATTGGTTCTACAATATTCATCAAATGATCTGATTTTATTTTCTTATGCAATTCAAGATAATGTTCTTTTTCCTTCTCTCTTTCTCGATACTTCTTAACAGTAATAGTTACAAAATCATTGTAGTTCAATTTGGAATCACCAAATTTACTTAATTTATGTCCATTATCAAATTCAACATCAACACACTTATACCAAGCATGTGGTAATCCACCAATATAGTCAATGTATTTTCTACCTTCATTGATGTTGTAAGTGTTGATAAGGTTTCCAAACACAATATCATCACAAATAGTCTGATAAGCAAAAGAAATACCATTCTTTATGATTGCTTTATCATATACTTCCTTACTTGTAAGAATTCCATTTCCTCTTGGATATATACAAAGTGGATAAGGGCAACAAGCTTCAGATAGAGAATACAAATCTGAACCATAAGTTATTTTTGGATCAGCATGATTCAATATAAAATCATTCAAAACTCTGATATTCACATAAGTGCTTGTATTAGTTCTGAATATCCAATCTGGGGAATACTTGTCTGCAATAAACCTATATGCCATCCAAGTTTTCTTAAATGTATATTGCATATCATCTTCACAAGCAAGATGCAAATGCCAAACATTTTCATGATCTTTATATTGATTGAACTCAGTTTTCATGTAATTTCCTCCAGTGTAGTAAATTACTGATAAATTTTCAGGAAGCTCTTTAGCCCAGGTTTCTAATGCAAGGTCAAACTCATCCTGAAAAGTGAATCCTTTACATATTTCAGCATTAGCTCCCATAACCAATATGAATAATTTAGGAGCATATTTCAATTGATTTTCTGACATGTTAAATATGATTTAATTTTTCATCTTCTGCAGCATATTTTATTGCTAGTTTCTTAAACTCCTGAATATCTTCTTCTGTAAGCTTCTCATCTACATTGTGGTTGTAGAAAAGATGATTTCCCATCATTATCTTTGTATGCTTGTGACCTTTAATATCTCTTGTATAGAAATATCCATCTTCTTTCTTATCATAAAATTTCTTAGGATCCATAATAGCTTCTGCTGCCTCTATTGGGATAGGTAATGCACCACAACGTAATGCAAATGTTGCAGCTTTTGAAGAAAATTCACCCCATACATTTCTTTCCATTCTCTTGAAATCTTCTATCAATATCTTCTTCAGATATTCAGAATTTCCTTCTGATGCAGCTATAGCAACTATCTTTCTACCTCGATTCTTTGTTCTGTCATTCAAATAAACATCTGAACCAGCATTAGGATGTCTCTTATCAGCATACAATGCAACAGCAACTATCTTACCTTCATTTCTGTATAGCTTGGCAAAATCTGCTTTATTTACAATATCTTCTTTCTTCTCAATTCCTGAGCAACCACCAATATCTCTATATCCATATTCTATAATAGAAAACATATCATCCCCATATTTATCTACTAATTTAGATACTGATTCTTTATCTGTTCCTGTAATATAATGCTCTTCAATATACTGAATTAATTTCTTCATGGCATAACCATTGTATTTTTATAAAAATTGTTTATTTTAGGAATAATTGTATTTATTAAATTCTTATATGCTGGTAATACATATTTTATCTTTTCATCATTATTCAACTGATGTTTACCATTAGGAACAATATATTTAGTCAAAATATTTTTATGAAACTCCGTAGGTAATACTTTTGTTCTCTTTATTACTTCATCATCATCACTCCATATCAATACAGAATAATATCCATCTTCACAATTATCCCATAGATAACCAGTCCAACATTCATTGGTTTCAAACAATGGATGTTCTTTAGAATACTTTACAAGATTTTCTACAATATGACTATCATGATCTGAAACATAATCTACAACTTGCTCTAAAGTAGAATCTGTAACAGGGTTAATGAGAATACTTGGTAATGAACAAATGCTTGCAATATGCATAGCATACCACCCACCAAGGCTTGATCCAATTACAATATCAATATCTAATTCTTCTACTAAAGAACATAAATACGGAATAGAATTTTCTGGATCTGACTGAACATATTCAAAACTATATACAATTGTATTTGGGAGATTATTCTTTAGCCATTTACATGTACTTGACTTTGGTGAACTACCATAGCCATAGATATATAATACTTTCTTCTGCATTTCTTTTTGTTTTTACGTATAATGAATCAAAGTGACAATGAAGTAAATGGATAAGGTTTGAACGATGTAACATATTCAATTTCTTTTGTCTTAAACACCTTATCAAGCATTCTGAAGTAAGGTACTCCAATTACTCTTGAACAAGCACTTCTCTTATTAAATTTACCTTCAAATCTTCCATCACAATATCCACTCATTCTTTTCTTTTCAGTATCGACGCACCAACATTTATTGTCTGCACCTAATCTAATCAATGAAAAAGAATATTTTGTTTCTATTGTATTGTTTACTTCATCAATATACATTGGTTGTACATAACACTCAGCTCTATGACATCTCTTTTGTTTATATCTGTCACCGTTCCAACATCCATCAGGATAAGACCAAGTTGATGTATGCACTTTGAATATTCTTTTCTTATCTATATCCCAATAGAATTCCCAGAATGGTTTTGGGTGAATCCAATTGAATATCTTATCATTTTCTTCATATTCATCAGTAACATCTGTCAAGACCATTTCATAAATCCTATCTATTGTCTCCCAATGAACTTCATCTTCTCTTGAATCATATTCACCTAATTCATTTAATGAAATGATATGATAGATTGGTTCTGGTTTTGTAATGTTAGTACCTATCTTTAGAAATGGAGCAATTGCAGTAATAATGAATCTACCACCTCCGCCACCATACTTAATAGAATTACACTCATATATATGACCTACCTTTAAGAATTCTAATGGCTTCTGAAAGTTCAGATAATTCTGATATTCTGTTTCAAGAATCTTATTTAACTTTGGTGAACTTTCCTTAATAAAATCTAAAAAATCCATATTTATTTTGTTTTTAAAAATTAACTTATGAAATAATGTACAAAATAAATATAGATTTTTTATAGGAAATTTCAAACTTTTCATGATATTTCTTTAGCAAAAGCTATAGCCATCTTCTTACAATCATCTAATGTTTTTGCTTCTAATGGTCCATTCTCTTGTTTCAATGTTTCATATCCAACCTTACCAGGGCCTGTTTTAGCTCCAATCTTGAACCCATAGATAGCTCGATGACTCCATCCATACCAAGCTTGTTCTTTTTCAGAAAATCCAATTTGATTTACCTTAGAACTTGGACTTATCTTTTCAGGCACAATACCATGCTTATTGAAGAATTTTTGTAATGGACTATCATTATTTTCAAGAATTGTCAAACCTTCATATATAATAGTATTTATATTAATCTTCTTTATACATGATGCCCTAATATTGTTGTATGTGTATATTGCATTCTTAGACTCCATATTGTCATCAACATAAAAATTTGAAACATTGTGGAATTTAATCATTTCATCATTCATTATGTCTATTTTCAATAAGTCACATTCTGAAATATCATACTTCAATTCTTTCAAGAAATCCATGAAGTCATTTTTATTTTTTCTAATGTCAATACAGCAATATAAATATATTCTTGAAGGTATTGCCCTATACATATTGTTTTTACATCTTAGTCCTTCTTTCAATATTTTTTCTGTAAATTTCTTATCGCATAAATGATACATAATTCCATGATTCTTACGAACTATACCATTAGCTTTCTTTGAAAATACTGGTTCTACTTCAACTATATTCTTTAATTTTGAAGATGACTTATAGTTAAAAAAATTCATCAGTATGATTATTTTCTTTCCTATTTCCGACTTTCTGGATGGATTATAAAATTGTTGTGCATCTTTTTCATTATCAAATATGACTTTGAATGACTTTGCATTATCATTTTTTGTTTTGTTAACTATATCTTCAAACTTTAAATTACTAAATATTTTTTGTAACTCATTTTGAAGTTTTGTTGAAGAATGACTCATTATCAAAGTTTCTTCTATCATATTACAAGTATTGCAAAATATTTCTTTACTTGTAGCTGGAACATTTCCAAATAAATCTTCACAATCTATTGACAATCTTTCTGTTGTAGCCCAAAATCTTGGATTATCATAATTTACTTCATATCTATCTATATATTCTTGTAATGATTTCATAAGTTAATTAACTGTAAAATTTGAATCTCTTTTGTGTTTCTAATGGGATTGAAGATTTCATCTGGTAAAACCAAAAGTTAAAACTACCATCCAATATATACGTTTGACACCAATCACCATCATATCTTACACCTCTACCAATACTTTGAATAATAGTTCGCAATGTTTCATTTTGGTACCATCCATCATATAAATCCTTCTTACGTTGAACCAGTCGAGATCCAAGATATGGATATGGCATCTTAATCATAATAATGAATCTGCATTCATCTCCTGGTAAATCAATACCTTCATTCAATGTTGGACCAACTAATATTGTATCAGAATCAGTATTCTTATGGTAATCTATCAAATCTCTCTTTTCTTTTGCATCATTGTACAAAAGCATTCTATCCTTCAAATCTTCTGGAGCTTCTTCATATATCTTCTTTGCAAGATCATAAGTCCAAGTCTGAATTATTCCTTTCTTATTCTTATATCTGTTACAAAGTTCATAAGTAGCAGCTTGTACATGTGGAAAACTTTCATCTTTGAATTTCTGACTCATTTTCCATCTTGAAAGAACATATATAGGACTGTTCGTAAAATCAAACAATGATGGAAGATTATCCTCCAATGGATCAACAATACCAAGGTTTTCAGAAAAACTACCCATATTTCCTATAGTTGCAGAAGTCATAACAACATGTTCTGGTCCTTGTAACAAAAATGCCTGTGCAATATAATCTTCTTTTGCGCATTGTAAGTCAATAGTCTTTTCCTTCTTCTTAGCAACCTTTCCGGTTTTATGGTTGAACATTTCTATAGTATGTTCATTTGGTGTTACAACAACATAATCCTTATTTTCTTCTACAGCAACAATATTGAAGTAATTTTTAAGCATAGTTTCATGTCTCTTTTGCCATTCACATTCTTCATATACTTCATATTCTGTACTTGAAACATAACCCTTTCCTTTGATGTTTGCAGAAAGTTTTTCCATTATTTTATCTACAACACCATTAAACATACTAATTTTATATGCATATTCTTTTATTCTATCAAGAACAGTATTGTCATTGCATTCATATATAGAATTGAACAGAGCCTCAAGATTATCCTTCAACTGATTATGAGAACAAGAAATATCTGTTGAAAGACTTGACAATTCTTCTTGCCATTCATCAGCAAACATATCATTGTTCAAACTTATTGCATAATCATATATATGCAGTAATTTAGAAAGATTTGTATCTCTCAATTGAGGACAATATGAACCTTGAAGCAAATTAGGAATATTGTGGCACTCATCACAAAATACAATAGGGCGAACATACCAAGCATTTGGATTTACTTCTATATGCCCAGCTATTGCCCTAAAGTACATCTGATAAGTCATGATTGTTATATCAGATCGCATAGCTTGCTTTCTTGCCTTAATGTAAGGACACCATCTTGCACAATCATATCCACAATCATCAGCTAATTCTGGATTAATCAAAGTTTTCCAAGAAACCTTAGCTATCTTGCATTCTCCTTTATTGACTTCTTTATTGTTTTTCTGACAAACATAATTTGCAGATCCTTTTATTCTTCCAATCTTATATTTCAACTTTTCATGTGAATCAATAAAGTCATCATATTGCTTCCACAAAGAAAGATCTGAACAGAGAAGAAAACTCTTCTTGTTATAACATTCTGCAAGTACTAATGCAGATATTATTAAAATTATTGACTTACCAGTACCAGTAGGTGCTTGAACTAAATGAGTCTGATGATTACTTTTCTCGTCTATGCAATTACGTACTATCTTTGCAATAATTTCAAGTTGATTCTCTCTAAACTTAAAATCATCACCAAGTACTTCTTTTGCTATATTTTCTATATTATATTCTATCTCATTTATCATGTTATTAAGATAGAAACATTACTGATTCTTTTCAAACCAATCCCTTGCATATTTTGACATTGCTTCTGAATCACAAATATCATCTAATTTAGGTAATTCAAAATCTGGAAATGAACCTTTGAATGTTGAAATCATCAATTGCTTATTTGCATTACCAGAACCAGTATAAAATCTCTTTATTTCTGCAGGTGGAGTTACAAGAAGAGTACCAACAATTGTATAGTGGTGTAATCTATCTCTTATCAAGTAATTCAATCCAGCAAGATCCATTACTGCTGCACTATGAATGGAACCATAAGATATGCCTTCCATACATATTGTTACCGAATCAATAGAACTAGTTTTTCTGAATTGTCGTAATAGTTCTTCTATAATATTATATATTGTATCTGCAATCGTTGATAAGTTATGCGCTTTTGTCAGCTCACGTTCATGTGCATTGTTTGTATCTTTTACATTTTCTTTTTGATATAAACAGTATTCAAAAATTTCAGAATTATTTAATTGGGCATTCTTTTCTTTCTTTGTAAGCTTATCTCCTTTTATTATGAAAAATCTACAGTAGCCAGTATCAGTTCTTATTGTCATACCAGTACTGTTAATTGATGGGTCAATTCCTATAAAAACATTCATGAAATCAATTTGCATATTTACTTATAAATAAAAATGTGTAAATATATAAATTGATTTCATGAATTTCAAATTAAAAAATGTTAATTTAATCTTAGTCTTCAATTTTGAATGACCACTGCAACATAAACCAAGAACTCTCTCGTTCTGCACGATACTTTGGCAATCTCATTCTTTTCATAATTACAGGGATAAGATGCTCTTCTCTCCATTTGTCATGTTGAATTGTAGTCCAAGTATGCTTTTGGAACCAATCTCTATCGATTTTGCATTCATTGAGCAATTGTTCTTCAGGTCTTGTATCCCCAATATATCTGAACATATCAATTACTAAAGAATATACTAATGCCGGACTGTTTCTTCCATTCAATGTACAAGATTCCCATCTATCTAATTTTCCATTCAACATTTCATCAAATGTAAACAAACTAACGTTTTCAAACTTCTTTCGATCCTCACGTTTCATGTTATTTCTTATTTAAATTGTTCAAACATATTATAGAAATAATTTTTAGAAATTTCAAAAAAAAAATGTAATAAAAGTCACACAGGGACGTTAAAAATTCTTTAACTGATAGAATATACTGAAACATATTCTCCCGCTCCCTGTCTGACCCAGGCGCTTAATAGGGGAACCTAGAGAATCATGTTATTTTATTGGTGAACCATCATAATCAATATAAGTTTTAGAATTATCAGATGGACCACAATCATTATTTAATTTTGGATCATGATTCAAATCAAGATTATCTGTTGTATTACCATGTACTGATACCTTAGAATAAGGGTAATTCTTAAACCCTGTGTCATCTTTCTTTTTAATGATTATACTTTCCTCGATAGGTTTGTCAAATGGTTGTTCTTCTTCAAATCTGTTGTTAGCATCTGTTTGAATGAACTGATAGTCAAAGTTAGAATATTTGAATACACATCTGAATGTAGCAGATTGTGCTAATGGTTGGGTATAGTCAAATTGTAGCATATCTACTCCATCTATAACTGGATGATCTAATACAATTCTAGAATATACACATCCATTTTCATTTAACAGATCAACATTAAAGGTGTAGTCAAGATTCTTATCTAAATTTTCTGTATCTCTACAGTATTGATAGCAAAAACTTTCAAACAATAAGAAATAATTTACATATCCTAAAGTATGTCTGAAATCTATGTTCAATGTATGGTCCACTAAAGCTGCTGGACTAGCAACACTTCTGTAATTTACATCACTAGCACCTCCTTGCATCCAATTTTGTTCAGTTCTTCCTGGAAGCCTTACTGGGTTTCCATGACTAGTTTGCTGTTGAGCCACAGTACCAGATGAGAATCCAAGTACTTCTACTTTTTGTATTGTTTCATTTAAGAATTCTATTGGTTTAGTTATAAAACTATGAGAATCTTGCAGTATCTTAGTGTATTTTTCTTGTATCTCATCTGGAATGAATTCATCTGGTAATATCAATCTGAACCCATCTCTCTTTCCTGGTAATGAAAACATATTCTAATATACGAATATTTTTATTCTTTAGATTGTGGAGTTTGACCATTTAATGGATTATCTCCTGCTGGGGTTTCATCTCTTTCAGCACTGTTTTGTCCACCACTAGTAAAATTGTCACTATATTGCATAGTTGAATTTTCTATATCTTGTACTTGCTTTACATTTACTTCTACTGGTTTGTTCAACAATGTACTTATCTTAGAAATAGAATCCTTTATAGCGGCATGACGTTTCTTCTGCATCTCATCAGCTTGATTTATAGTCCTAGCGGATATCTTAAGTTCTCTTACAAGCTTATCTAATACAACAGCTAACTTATTTGCCAAAGTATTTGTCAATTTGTCAAGACCACCTAATCTTCTAGCCATCTGGTCTAAAGCAGTTATCAAATTAGTCATAGTTTGTGCTTTTGCCACATCTAAAGTATTTATAGATCTAATAAACTTAGATACATCTTGGGTTTCTGTTCTGAACTGTGATGTATTCTTTACTTTACTTATTTCTACATTTATACCTTTTACAGCATTTATGACATTATCATATTTAGAAGTATCTTTTGGAGCCTCATCATAAACATCAAACAACATCTTCATTCCATTATAGTAATCCTCCATCATAGGTCCAAACATCAGTATGTTCTTAGACAAATTTTTAGTATTCAAGGATACAAATGTTTCTGATATTCCTCTGACCATCTCTTTAGGTATATCAGATAATGATATTACTATGCTTGCAGCATTGTCTTTAGTCTCTTTCTCTAACTTCTGTTTGAATTTGATTATCTTCTTATAAGATTTTATAGCATCATTCAGTATATCAGTATATATATCAAACTGGCTTTGTATAGAAGATAACTCATCATCTTTAATATTAGGCATCTTCTGAATAGCTCTAGACATGCTAAATGGAAGTTGTGTTAAAACTGCATCTACTATTTTGTTTAATCCATGTATGTCATCTTCCTTTCCAAACTTAGATTTTAATTTCAATATATCACTATAAGAAGATACTATGTTATTCAAAAGCTTAGTATAAGAACTATAGCTAGAAGATATTTTCTTAATGTTGTCTTTAGCATCTTTAAAGAATGGCCTTAGTTCTTCTTGGTTCTCATCCATTGTTGCTTTTATTACAGCATTAGGAACAGAACTTATCATTAAAGAGATAATAGCTGAAAGATTATTCATCTTAGTTTTATCTAACTTTAAGTCAAGTATAGATTTTATAGATTTTATATTTTCTGCAATCAATTTATCTAAACCACTTAAACAGTTCTTTACCTTAGCAAATGGACTAGTACTTCCATCATGATTGAACCACCCAGAATCTTCAAACCAAACTTTATTATGTGGATCATCATATATGGCCATTACAGCTGCTGGTATGCAAGATATCAAAGCTGTTACGTTATTATATACAGTTCCTCCAGGTCTTAATGATTCTACTGGTATTTTCTCATATTGACCTTTAAGAAGCTTTCCATTTGAATCATACTTTTGTATTCTTAAGTCAGCTACATCTTTCACACCTTTAGCGGTCTCAGATATTAATGATCCAATTCCCTTCAATGCTGTAACTATTTGAGAAAATCTAGAACAAGTTCCGTCTTTAAACACAATAGATTGATCTTCAAACATCCAAGCGGCATTAGGATTGTCTTTAAGAGCCAGAATAGAATTTCCAAGACATGACACTATATGTTGGGTATTTGTTGCGGCATTCTTGAAATCCTCAAAACCAAGTGGTCTTGTTCCTTTCTGTTTTCCATCAGCCCCATATATAGGTATTCTTAAGTCAGCCATATCTTTGACTCCCTTAGCTATATTAGATATCATTTTTCCTAAGCCTGTACAACCAGTAACAATACGACCAAATGGAGTCTTTACTCCTATCATATTTCCAAGCCAACCACTATCAAACATTCCTTCAGGAGCTTTATCATATAAATCTAATAATGCATATCCTAAGGTTGTAACAATTTTAGATATATTTTCGGCGGCATTATTAAAATCAGGTTCTGTCAATCTTCTATATCCTACTTTTTCTGTTCCTTTATAAATAGGTATCTTTAACTCTGCCATATCTTTGACACCTTCTGCTATCTTATCAATCATCTTACCCATTCCAGTACATGACTTTACTACTCTAGTAAATGGAGTATCCATACCTAAGAAGTCTCCAAGCATTCCATTAGAGAATATATCAGGATTCTTTTTATATGTATCTATGATAGTTCCACCAAGTATGGTGATAATAGTTTTTATATTCTCTGCAGCATCCGTAAAGTCAGCATCTGTCAAATTTCTTCTTCCTATTATCTTTCCTCCTTCTCCATATATAGGTATAGAAAGATTAGCATAGTCTTGAATTCCTTCTGATAGTTTAGACATCATGTATCCTAAACTGGTAATAGTTCCACTTGCAGCAACTATCAGCATATCAATCAATGGATTCATAAATGGCTTAAGTTCCCAGATTATAGATAACATTGCTTTAATATCATCTGTTATAATAGAAGTATCAATTCTTTCAAGCTTAGAAGCCATATCCATTACCTTTATAATCTCTTGCATAGCTTTTCCAGCTAATAATACACAACCAATGATTCCAGCTAAAGCAGCTTCTCCTGCAGCTAAACCTAAAGCGCCCAGACCTCCACCTGCAAGTGATAGCTTTCCAAGACCTATAACACCAGTGGCAAATGTACCAAGCACTGTTACAGTGACAAATACAGTACCCCAAATTCCATCCCAGTCGTTACCTATTTCCTTTCGGAGATTCATTATTTCCATCATTGCATATCCTGCAAGTCCAACACAAGCAATAACGCCTATCAATGCCAAAGCCCCTGTCTTAAGCTTGCTTTTGACAGCACCTAGTACACCAAGTATGACAGCGGTACCACCTACTAGCAAGAGTTCTAAACCTAAGAACTTGAGTATGTTGACATCTAAGTCTGGGTAGTTCATCAATAACATTCCACCAGTAAGCAATGCTATAGAAGAGACTAATACTAAAGCAGATAATGCATATCCTAGGAATAATGTTTTCTCATTGATTATTCTTCCTGCAAATCCATAAGCTAATGTTATTCCTGCTACAAAACCACCTAATGTCCATGCAAATGATATGGTTGCATCTTTCATATTAGGTATCATCATAAACAATCCACCAACTAATAATGTAGCTGCTGACAATGCAACTAAATTAGAGAATTCATGTGCTATGATTAATCCCTTTTCTCCTTTAAGTATATTATTAGCACCATAGTAAGCTAATGATATTCCTAACAAGAACGTACCTAAAGTAAGAGTAAATCCTATAGCAGACCAGAACATTCCATCTATATTCATAATCTTGGCACCTAACAGAAGTATAGCTCCAGATATTCCAACTAGAATTGCAAAATTCTTAGCATCATCTATAGCTTTATCAGTGCTTTGAACAATACCTAACTTAACACCTATTTTGTTAGCTATAAAGTCTCCTCCAGAATAAGCTAATTTCATCAAAAGTATGAATACCCCAAGATCTAAAGCAAACAGTAATGCGGTTGCAAACAGCATTGGATGTTTAGTCATATATACAGTCGGAAGAAGCAATGTCAATCCTGCTATACCTATCAACCAAGCAAACTCTTCGGCTGATGACATAGTGTTTTCTATCATGTTGCTAGCTATTGTGTAAGCACCTATAACACCAGTTATCAGTAAAGTAAGAGAAAATGCAAATCCAATCACACTTCCAGTTGGGAGGAATGCATTGATTGCAGCACCAAATGCTAATATCAAACCAGACTTCACTACTAACTTTATAAATGAATCTGATATTTCTATGGTTCTCTCTATTCTTTCACTAGCTAGAGTATAAGCAAAAGTGACAGCACCTATAAATGCCGCTAGAGAAAGTGTGAAAAGAACAGCATTAGTAAAGATATCTGGTATCATCATAATAGCAGCTCCCAACAGAAGAGTAGCTCCTGACAAATATACTAACAGAGCTACTTTCTTAGTTTGATTCAAAGCTTCATCCATTCCTTTAGTAGCAAGGTTATATGCACCTATTACCCCAAGTATAAATGTTCCTAAAGCAAATGTGAATCCAAGTATTTCAGGCATTCTCTGAAGAACAATCTTTCCTATGACTGCACCAGTTAACATTGTTGCAGATGCTATAGCTACAACAATACCTATATTTTTAAGTTTATCAAAGAAGTCATCATCTATATGTATTCCATTTAAAGCATCTATCATCTTACCTACTGCTACAGCTGACAACTGCATAGACTTAAATCCTATTATAGATAAAGGTGCAGTTATACCCATTACTGATCCAAGCATAGACACTATAGTTAGTTTTTCTATTAATTTCTCTATATTGTCTATTTTCTTCAAATCTTCTTGGTTTATATCAAGACCATCAGATTGAATTCTCTTTATCAAACTCTTTAGCTTAGTTACTACTTTCTTATACTCTTTTATTCCATCTTGTCCCTTGCTAGCAAACAATCCTCCTATAGCAGTTAAAATTGAGAGTTTACTAAGGCTTTCTACTATTTTCTGACAACTTTCTATCTTAGATACATCATCTTTAGAAGCTGTTAATGGATTCTTCTTGTTATTTATGTTGTTGACTAAATACTTGAGTTGAGTAACCATGGTCTTCATGTTTGACACTCCTTCTTTTCCTTTGTCAACAAACATTCCTGCTATAGTACTAACAATTGCAATCTTTCCTAAACTTAGAATAACATCCTCACAATTTTTCATTATGTTAGGAACTGATTCATCATTAATAGCAGAATCTTGCATAGTGAATATTTTTTGACCTAAGAAGTCAAGCTTATCTAAGAAAACTAAAGCATCTGATATGCCAACTATTCCATTTTTACTTACTTTAGATATCATGTTTGCTACACTCATCATGATAGTAAGCTGAACTAAAGTTTTTGTAGCGCTCTTTATATCTTTAGAAGTTGATTCATTAGCAGAAAGTCTTTGTACAACTTGCATTACAAATGAAAGCTTTCCATTATCACCTATCAGTTTCTTGAGCTCAGTATCATCTATCTTAGAAAGAGACTTAACAATACCCATGTAAAGCCAAGCAGAACCTAAAGCATAAGTTGCTAGTAACTGAGTATAAACAACATCTTTAAACTTTATTCTATTTCCAATAGTGCTAATGTCTTCTATCATATCTTCTATGGCACTAAGTGATGAATTGTTCTTTCCAACAACATTGTCCTTAAGTATATTATCACCAAGTTCTTTTATTTGTAAAGTAAGATAAGCAATAGGCCCTTTTGTATCATATATTCTAAGAAGTGACCAAAGAGCCATTTGGGTCTTCATTATCTTGGTTCTGTCTACATTTGTGTCTTCCCCTAAAGAAACTAATGACTCTATAAATTTAGCCAAAGCACCTACTGATTTAAATCCACCTTGTTCAGCTTCTTTTGATCTAGCTACTATATTCTTTATGATAGCAGAAATCAACCCTTTAGAAGTGATGCCAAAACCCGTGAGAATATTTGATTTTGATGTCATCCAATATATAGAATGAAGATTCTTCTTCAGGGTTTTCATTTTCTGTTTGTCCATTTCTCCAATAGAAGGAATAGCATTCATTAATTCAACCACACTTGACAATTGAGACATAGTTTTCTTAGAGTCTATAGATGCAGAATTTATAGCACCACAAAGTTTAAGGAAATCATTTGTCAACAACTTATTGACTTTAGATATTTTCTTCTTGAGATTATCTATATCAATTTTTGATATGCTTTTGTCTATTCCTGTAAGATATTGTACTATATTTTGATCTTTGACTTCATACTTTACTTTAGCAACACTATTTAATGCATTTGATAAATCCCTCAAAACATTTAAAGAATCCTGTCCAAAATTCAAGTTATCTATTTTTATATTTAGACTATTTAAGTCAACTGGATTGACTTGATTATCATTAGTGTTGTTACTTTTATATTTTTCTTTTTCTAATTTTTGTTCATTAAAATTGGTCACAATAACTTGCATGCCATCAGATGTCAATATCTTATTAGTTTTATCAAGATTTTCAGATATTGATTTAGTAAATGATTGTATGTCATTTTTTATATTGTCATATCTTGTGTTTTCAGATATGCTCTGTCCACCAGACACAAATCCCATCATGGACATAAACTCTTCAGAAGCTTGACTTCTGGTTTTATTAAATGCATCGATGAACTCAGAAAAGCTCTTCTGTGAGTCTACATTTCCATTATAAATCAAATCGATACTAGCCTTTACATTTTTTATTGAATTATTAATGATATTAACAATTTCATCTAAGTTACCAGTTATTGAACCTCCTGGTAATAAATTTCCACCTTTACTTCTGCCTACTGCCTTATCTGATACTTTTGCCATGCTAATTATTTTGATTTCTTACTTTTCTTTCTTATATAAAAATTAAAAGGGAAGAACTTAAGTTCTTCCCTTCATATAAGATTATTTCATTATAGAAATTATGCATTATAGAATTATGCGTTATAATAAGATTTACCATAACAGTATAAGTAAACTGTAGATCTAAGATCAAGAGGACTTGTAACATTTACATTTGATATACTTGGAGATTTTAGAATATACTCAAATGAAGCCTCACCCTTAGTAGATCCACTACTACCTTGTACTGCTGTCAATGTTTTTGAAGTTGCATTTAAAATATAATTATAAGAATTAGTCCAATCTTGTGTTAATGAACCTGAAGTAGCAGTAACCTTATATTTAACAACCGAAGCATATGTATCGTAAGTTTGTGGATCAAATGCCGTTATTGTTCTACTACCACTACATTTCAAAGTACCTTCAAATCTAACACTTGTCGCAAGTACTTTTATTTTCCAAGTTAATGTATCTGATGCTTCTGTTCCATCTTGATATAAAACAGTTACTTTACATGAAATTGATTCTTCATAATCTTTTTTAGCTACATGTATATCAGGTTTCCAAGTTATTTCACTTGTTGTTTCATTTGTATCCCATTCATAAGTTATACTAGAATATATATTATCAGATCCATATTTTGATGTATCAAATGTACCAGAATCAGATGATGTCAAACCATCAGCAGATACAGAGGCTTCCCATTGAGCTGTAACTGATGGGCTAACTGATGCAGATATTTTGAATTCTTTATCTTCTTTTGCAGCAAATGCAGATATACTTGTTGGTACTGATGCACCTGCTTTTGAAGCACCAACATGTTTTGTAGTAATTTTTGAAAGACCTGTTTCTGTTGTTATAGCTGGAGTTCCTAAAGTAACGGTGGGACCATAAACATACCAGTTTGCATATTCTGTATTTTCATCAGAACCAGGTACTTGTAAATCACTAGATCCAACTGATATAGAACTATCTGCAGTAATAGGTATATTAGTAGAAGAAGCTGTTACTTTTACACTACCAAATCCTGTAGAACTATCTGTTCTTTCTATATATACACTATCATCGGTTCCGGCGCTTCCAGCACTTGATTCAACTTTATAATATACTTTGGTGGATGCCGAAGATGGTTTGCCTCTGGTTAATTTGAATGGCTTATCTGTTAACCCATAAGCATCTCCTCTTTTTGATAATGATGGACTAGAAGAAGTAGCAGAAGCGACACTACCACTTTGTGATATGGTTAATTTAGAGGCTTCATCTGATATTTTTACCCAGCTTCCACCTTCAGATTTAGAATACCATCTTACCCAAGGTATTTGTTGCGAATCTCCTGGAATACTAACAGTAATACTTGATTTAGATAATGTATAATTTCCAAGATTTGTTCCGGAAGCGCCAATATTTAAACCTACAGAAGTACTAGAATTAGGCGACCACCATAAAGCAGATCCATCACTAGTTTTTATCTTCAAACTATCATTATCACCAATCGGAGTTGCACTTAATCCTATAAGTGTATTGTTTGTATGTCCAGTAGTACCTCTTGGTATGCTTAAATTATGTTCATTAGTATCAGATATGATTAAACTAGTATTTATCAAATTTACATATTTGTTATCTGAATTAACTGAATTACTATAAGATAAAGAAATTTTACAATTTATATTTTCACCAGATTGAGTAAAATCTGATATGGTAGTCTTACTTAAGGTAGTATTAGAATCAGAACTGCTTAATGTTATATTTGCTTTTCTAGATCCAGCTACTGAAGCACTAGTAATTTGTACTTTATATACATTACTGTTATTTGTGTCAGTAACAGTAATTTTATTAACTGATGTCCTATTAGGATCGGCCTTTAAAGTTATTTTATTTGGATTTGCTTGATTATAATTATTATAATCATTATAATTAAATACACAATTATTTGTCACAGTAAGCCAATTTTCTGATGATTCACCAGATATTGTCAATGGATTATAGCTCATTTCTGATCCTTGTGGAATTCCAGTTTGAATAACTGTTATTTCTGAACTCTTTACATCTGTAATCTGTTTATTATTTTGCGTGGTATCAGGTGTAAACTTCAACTTCCATCTGATATCATCTATTTTCTTAGAATATCCAGGGTTGAATGTAAGAGTCTCTGGGTATAATGATATAAGACTTTTAGATTCTCCTGAAATTCCAAATGTTTTATTTACAGATTCTTCTACTTTTATTTTACCAGAAACTGATATATTAGTTGAAGAAGCAGATATGGTGCCAAATCTATATCCGAATTCATTATTTCCTTCACTTAATATTACATTACTTAAACTTGATGAATAATTACTAGAAGATGTTTGTTTTATTGTGAATGATGCTGGATTACTTTGATCTATCTTATCTGTTTGTGGATTTTCACATGTTATGGACAATCTACCAACAACAGTAGGGTTAGGTACCCAACTAGATCCAGTTTGTGTTACTGTTGTATCTATAGAAGGATTTGTTACATTAAAGTTAGTACAATAATTACCAGATACTTTAGTATTTACAGTTATATTTCGATCACTTGTATTTACAGCTGGTGTCATAGATAAACCACTAATACTAAATGTTCCAATTTTATATAATGGTTTTGGATTACTTATGCTTGATATAGATGGAGTACCAGTTATACTACCAATTGTACCACTATTATCTTTAACTGTAATTATATATTTGTTTTGGTAAGAATATTGTTGGTATTTACCATTATCTTGTTTGGCATTAACAGGAGTAGACACTATTTTTGTATCGGAAACATATTCAGAACCTGATGTTATTTTCCAAAAATAAGTCAATTCTGGATCTTTAGGATCTATAATGCCACCAGCCTGATAAATAGAAAATGCTCCAGATAATTTACCTGATATACCACTAGAAGAAGTGTTATAATCCGTTAATGAATAAGTTATGGTGGTATTTCTTGGGTATGAAGTGGAATTTGTCTTATCTGTGTTTGTTGTTACAAATGCTTTGCCATCATTATCAGAAGTAAATGTTACAGTTCCCGCATGTGTATTAGATATAGAATTTCCACTTTCATCTTTATCTATAGTATAATGAACCGTTTGCTTACCAGAAATATTACCGTATTCTACTGACGGTGAATTATCACTTACTATAAGATAATGGGCATTATTTCCAGTAGATATATCTCCTGATGAGGAAGTAATAGATATTTCATTACTAGTTCCACCATTTGGCGTTTGAAAAGATACCCAATTTACTGGAGAGTTTGCTGTGAATATAGTATAAGGAGCATCATAGTTATAATATCCTTGAGCAACACCCTTTATTTGTTTGTTATCTCCAGCAAATGAAGAGGCAGTATTGAATACAACTTCTTTATTATTATCACCATCTAATCCATTGACTTTAATTTTAGCATCAAAATAACGTAAACCAGCTAAACTTCTAGAAGAATTGAAATTGTTAGTTCCCTTCAATTGATGTTTAGTAGAAGTATATGTTACTGGATTATTAGACTTACCCTCAGTACCACCATTAAACCAACTTAGCAACCCATAATTAAGAGAAGTTGTTTTTCTTGGATGAGTACCAACATTTGACTTGAGCTTCCAATCTATTCTATAGGTTTTACTTGTACTATTTATGACTTTATCATAGTTAACACTATTATTGTGTGTTTTAGAATAATCAGAATTTGAAGAAAACCCTGTGTTGGATATAGTAATATTATTTGCACCAACAGTATTAACTACTCTAGCTAATGCATCAGTAGCTGGTTGACCATTCATTATAAATGGTAAATTTTTGTTAGAATCTCTAAATTTTGGGTTGCCATATTCTGTTGCCATTTTAAAATACTAATTCTTTTTTTTCTGTGGTATATCTTTCTTGTGTCATATACCCAGGACATGTATCTTTGTTTATATTTACTTTTACTTTAAGATTTATGTTCCAAGGAGATGTAGACCTCATTCTCTTTATTCTGAATGTTGTTGAAACATCACAAAATTCTGTATTTGATGGTGTATCTACATTACTTTCTGATTGTGCCATATAACCAGATTGTGCCCAATTCTTTCCGTTTATTCCAACTATATCAGAATCATGTTTCTTATTATTTGGATTTGCTGAGTTGTTATAATCATCTGAAGTGTAACCAATATAATATTTTTCTATTTCATAATTTGTATTGTTATCTTCATTATTTACATATTTTGGATATAGTAATATTCTTAATATCTTATCAGCAGAATTCCCATTAGCTATTTGTACACCATAATTGGATAAGAATCTATTTCTATCTGTTCCACTTATTTCAACTGTTATAGCATTAGTTGTCAATACATCTGGTACTGATGCACTCAAATTCTTTATAGCTTGATATTTTGTTGAATTTTTATGAGAGTCATTCCAAAATATTGTATTTCCACCATCAGGTGATATTCCAAGCTCTATATGTAAATATACACCTGCATTCAATTCATTATATTCACAATTATCATTGGTAATAGCATTACCATCTACATCGACCCAGTTTGCATGGCAATAATAAAGAATATTAGGTTTTTGGTACCAAGAAGCTAATTTTACTGAATTTCCAAGTTCTAGTAAATTTATTGTTTCTCCAATCTTAGTATAAATCTTAGATATGATTATCATACCATATCGATTATTTGTTGAATTGTTAGGATTAATTGTGAAATGTGTCCAAAAATCTTCAGTAGATTTATAGCAAGGTGTGTATTTATAATCATCAGTATAATTACCATTGCCATCATAAAATTCATCTGGTTGATTAGGTTTTATTCTATACTTATTTATTACAATATTATCTGTAGAAACATCCTTAAATTCCTCTGCGTAAAGTTTTTTAACTTTATCAATATCATTATCTGAAAAATCTGTAGATGCTTCTATTGTGCCAGCACTATCAATATTTCCAGGTAATTTTATTGAATCTATAGAGCCAATCTTAATATCATTTCCATCATTTGGACCTATTACCAATATCTGCAATTCAGGTCTATGCCATAATGATGTTTCTCTATCTATCAAATTTATGTATCCATTACCACCATTAGGATCAAATTCATGAATTTTATCACTAGAAGAATTATCAGGAATTGGTTTGTTTCCTTGAATACCTCCTAAACCATCTTTTGTATCCCAATGAAATGATAATGTATTTTCTAGGCAATTGACATTAAATGAAGGCCATATTCTTTTTTTATCATATTTTAATTCATATCCATAAGATCCACTAGATCTCATTTGATGTACTTCATCAGATGATGTTTTCTTTCTAGATATGAATCTACCATTTCGTATAACTACCATATCCTTATATTAAGTCAATTTTATTTGTTGTTTCTTATGATGAATACTGTATTAACATCATTAGCAAGAGGACCAAGACCAATAAAGTCAGTTGTATTACCAGACCAAACATAACTAAAGTTAGAGTCACCGCCAAATCCATTGAATTTAGGACTATAATTAGCGTTGTAAAGCATACCTTGAGTATATTGCTTAATCTTTTCTTCTACTTTTCTGTTTACTATGTCATCCATCTGATCTATACTAATAAAGTCATCTCTTGTAGAAGCATCACCATCATATATGAAATACAAGGTATTTTGATCTACTTGTTTAATCTTTATATAGTCAGCATAATTACCCTTCCACATATAAGTAGGCCCGGTGCCATTCAATATAGAAGTAACTATTGGTTTCTTATCTATGAAAGCTATACCATCAGATGTTGGTGTTCTCTTTATTTCAAATGCATTTGCTCTGTTTATATTGTTTGTACCCCATCCAACAGAGAATAAAGTATTGTCTGATGATTTGTTCCAGTTACCAGAAGCATGTTCTCCTGGATTTCTTGTTTCCGTTCCACAACCTTCAGCATGAGAATAAGTACCACCAGTATGGCAATAAGTACCCCATCCTTCTGCATGACAGAAATTAGCATAAGCATTGTTAGGGGCAGTGTTTTTATCACCATAATTGTTGAAATATTCTGCACCTATAAATGTAGGATTAGCAGTTTCTGGGTTGGCAGGATCATCCAATGGATAGAAATTTCTTCTACCAGCAGAATTTCTCATTACATAAGTAACTGTTGCTACTTGGGCAAGTTGTCTTCTAGTAATACAGTAAGATGATTCATTGTTTGCAACAGTAGAATAAGGATAGTCTTCTACATAATCCCAAGTATATATTCCTTTATAAAGATAGCTTATTCCATTTTCTCTTACATCTAAAGCATTTGACTCTTCATTATCATTACCATTACCTATCATGAATATGGTATTTTGCTTATCTTGCTTTTGATTATCTAAATAAGAATGTGTATACCTTCCAAACCCAACTTCATAAGGAGATTGTAATGTTATGTTAGAACCATGGGCAAACCCATAAGTTGCATTTTCTCCAACCGAAATATGATTACCAGAAACATTAACAAAATCTATTCCCTTTTGGTTATTTTCAATGCTATTACTGTTTATTTCTAATGATCTACCTCTTAAAACAGAATAGTTTGCATAACTGTTTATATATTCACCATTTATATCAAAACATACACCTTTTACTCGGTTTGAACGACCATATATTACATTATTCTCACTGTTTGGATATACAGTATTGTTGTTACCACCAATATGAACATATTTTGTATCACCTACACTCTTTCCTATGGTATTTGCATATCCTTCTATATGACTTGTATAAGCATAAGTTAGATGACCAACACCTTCAATATGGGATTCTTTACCAAAATTATTTGAATCTTTTCCTTCTATATGTGAATTTATAGCATAGTTCTTATTGTTCAAACCTTCTACATGAGAATGGTGGGAATTTGTTATTATACCTATGTTACCTCCGTTCACATTGCTATCACCTTCTACATGTGAAGATTTTGAAAATGATATTTTATTGTTTGATCCCTCAATATGTGAAGAATCAGACAATGTATTTATTATATTATTGTTTCCTTCTGCATGTGTATAATTGGAATATACACTTGTTTCAGATCCTTCCGTATGGGAATTCTCTCCTGCAGCTATAGTGTGGTTTCCTTCAGCATGAGCATTCTTTGCTCTAGCTTCGGTATTATGACCTTCAGAATGAGAATTCTCACCAGTTGCTTTTGTATCATTACCTTCAGCATGGGTATTAGTAGATGTTGCCTGAGATTTGTAACCTTCAGCATGGCCATTTTCTCCAGCAACTAAAGTATTGTTACCCTCAGCATGAGAATTTTTTGCTCTAGCAATTGATTTTAAACCTTCAGCATGGCCATTTTCTCCGGTATTTTCTACTTTTGTACTATTTCCTTCAGCATGGGCATTCTTTGCACTTACAATAGTATTATAACCTTCAGCATGGCCATTTTCCGCTTCAGGTTCTACTTTAGCTATATTACCTTCTGAATGTGACCCTTTAGCTTTTGCAAAAGTATTGTTTCCCTCGGCATGAGAATCTTCTCCAATAGCAAAAGAAATGAATCCTTCAGCATGGGAATTACTACCTTGGGCTTCTGATTTATTTCCTTCAGCATGAGAGTTTGTTCCTCTAGAATAAGAAAAGCTACCTTCAGCATGAGAATTCTCTCCTAAAGAATAAGAAGAATTGCCTTCAACATGTCCATTAACCCCATCTACAAATGTTTTGTATCCTTCTGCATGGGAATAATTTGATTTAGCAATAGTGCTATATCCTTCTGCATGAGAATATGCACCAAGTGCAATATTATTCTGAAGATCATTGAATATTTCACCATACGATAATGTACCTGGATATACATTACCAAATGGCATACCTTGGTGCCATATAGTACGATGATTTACATCAAATATCAATGAATCCCAATAAGAATATATCATCTTACTAGGAACAAAGCTGTCATTTTTATAATCTGTACCGTGTATGTATGTGTAAAAAAGCTTGTTTGCCATTTTATGCTTTTGTAAATCTATGCTTATATCTAAAAATAAGAATGGGAAGCAGTTTATTTAACCACTTCCCATTTATTATTTTGCATAAATTATTTACATACCTGGCAAACTGTTCAAATCTGTCTTAATATACTTTGATTTCATTTCTTTATTCAAATCTGGATTCAATTCTGGATCCATTTCTACATTGTATGTAAGATCCTTCCACTTATCAGGATAAATGAATTTAAGCATATATGTATTCAATTTTGACATTTCATCAAAACCTTCACATTCACTTGACTTGTTATTCATAATGGCTTCCAAATCAATCATAGAACGTGTATACATTGCTTTGAGCAACTGTCTATCATCTTTGAATCTTGAGAACAATTCTGCTATAGCTGAAATAGTACCAAGTCTTGTATCAACCCAATTAGTTCTAATAATAGAATTAGATGCCGCTCTGTAATTGATTTGTGGAATTGGCATAATTACTACTTTCTTGCAATTACTTATCCACACAGGAATTGTCCTTACATCTTCGAATGTTCTTACTGTTGAATAAGGATAACTTTCCACAATCTTTCTTGTATACATCTTAGACCAAACATTGAACTTGATAAGATTGTCTTTAAATAAAGCTATTTCCATATCATGTGGATCAGTAAGCACAATTTTCTGCGGGGCTGTAGAATTAGATTGCTGTCCATTCTGCTGATTGTAGATAACACCATATTCTACAACATCTGCATTTTCTGAAGTAATAGTATTGTATGCATTTTCTACAAAGTCAAGATGAATATAGTAATCATCTGCATCTAAGAACATGAAATAATTTCCAGTAGCATTTTCAATACCAAACTTACGAGCACCACCACATCCAAGATTAGTTTCTGGTTCTACTAACTTAAACTTGAAATTCTCTTTTGATGTATTGTTTATGATATTCTCAACAAGATTTCTAGAATTGTCTTGTGACTTGTCATCCACTAAAACATATTCAATTTCACAACCATCTGGTACTTTCTGTCCTAAAACAGAGGCAATAGCATTACCAATAAACGTCTGTGCATTGTAAAATGTTGTTATAATTGATATCTTATCCATGTTAGACTTCTAATTTTTTTAATTTGTTCATAGTAGGTGACATCACTATCTCTATAGTGTTTTCTGTAATACGTTGGGCAACATAGAATTTCCAACCATAAACTTTCATATCAGCTGGTACAGCATATCCTCTATGTTTCTTGGATTTTCCTGTAGAATTAGGTTGACAATATTCTCCTGGCTTACACTTACCATTATCACGTACAATTACTTTACCAATCAAATTTACTCGTACCCATTCTTTACGATTACTACGTTTTACATATTCTTGCTTAGGATCATAATATTGACTTGGTACCTGTACATAATGGTTATATGGTCTGGTATGGATATATGAAAACTCTTCTACTTGGTCATATTCTTTTACACCAATAGCAATCTTATCATTCTTCAAAAACTTATCACCAACTTCATTACACATATATGCATATTTCCAATTGTTTGGATCATCTGAAGTATGTGCTGTTTGAATAGTTGTTACACCAAGAATATGCTCATCAGAACCGGATTTTACAGGTTCTATCTTATCAGGATTTTCAGAAGAGAATGTAACAAAGAGTCCATAAGGACTCTCTGCTGGTATCTCTGCCCACTCATACATTTCTGAATATCCAACTGGATTAATGTATTCGTTATTTTGCATTATTTACTCACCATACATATATTTGATTCGAGTATCCAACATTGGTCGGATTTTATCAATATATAAAATAAGACTTCCTGCCTCTTCACGTGATTTAATAAGATCATACCAATCCTTATACAAATCACTCTCTTTCTTATCCTTAATCTGTTTAGATGTAAGAATAAACTTAGTTGGCATTATATCTAAATATGGACTTACAAATCTGGCAAAATCAGTTCCAGAAATTGCATTTGGCAACTTAATTGTCATAATAGGATTGACCATAGCATTCTCTGCAGCCATCTCTACTGCTAAATCTTCATCCTGTCGATTGTCAATAGGATTCTGACGTGCTACACCTACAAACAATACATAGCGCTCTAAAGGGTTTTCACTTGGACCATTCATCTTATAGAGCTTACCTACGAAGGTACTTGCGCAATATGTACCCTTCATAACAGCTCTTCGTCCGTTATCTAACACAGTTTCCTTTTCACAACTTCGATCAGTATGGATATCTGAAACAACAAACTCATCAACCAACTTCTTTGTACGAATTGTAAATGGATCTGGCTTAGCAACAATAGTTGCATAAGCCTCTTCTAAAGGAATATTCTGCATTTTAAATAGTATTTAATTAAATTATTTTATTTAAATTTGTACATGTTTATATGTACATCTATAATATAGAAATATATAAATTAGAAATTCATTTATCTTGGTAACTTTTTAATATAATGTTCTGAATTACCTTTACAAAGCTTAATTAAAGTTTCTGTAAAAGCATCTTCAAAGTCTGGTACATTCTTGATATTTTCCTTTTCTTCATATTCATCAAGCAACTCATCTCTGACACGATCAGCAACATTCTTTGTTTCAACTGGTTTGAACATGATTGCATTAGTCCAATCATCAAGACGCTTCTCTTCAGAATTGTACCATCCTGGTTTTAGTCCACTATCTGGATCTGGAATGCAATATTCTGCTATACTAGGAATTGCAATGAATCCATCATTTTCCATAGTAAGAACTGTTACCCAATCAAGTTCAATTCCGTTATTTCTCATGACAAAATAATCTTCAATTGGCAACCATCCTTCCAACTTCATCAAATTAATGAAATTGCTAGCCAAGCCGCTACCAACAATAATATCATGTGTCAATTTATTCTCCATCTTATTTTAAGAATTTACAAGTTATTATGAAATCTAATTTTCTCAACAATCTAAATAAGAAATTCATCATTCTTACATTATTTAAGTCCATTCTACAAAAGCATTTAACTCAAATCCAGAAAGCATCTCTTTATGAGTTGCCTTCCACCAAGCATCTTCTACATCATCTGCAATCCAAATAGCTTCTGAATCATTATGACCAGGAAGAACAATAGAAGTACGTGACCAAGTGTCTTCAGAATCATCATACTTTACAAAAATCTTTGTATTAGTAGGAATATGGATGAATTCATCCTGAAGATAAACAGAACCATTTTCATGCATGATATCATGCATATTGAAATGAATAGGAGTACCTTGAAGAATTTCCTCACGATTCTCAATCTTCTTGAGAAGTTCATCAAAGGTAATTCCTTCAGTAGGATATTCACCAAAAGTTACCTTTTCATTTTCAACTACGTTTACTATTTCAGGATTTACAAAATTCATCATAATTTTATTCATTATTTGTTTACATTAAAAATATAGAAACCATATACCGGATTTCAAATTATTTTTGCAATTTTTATATATAAAGTTTAAACAAGAAAATCTTTTCAGATGGGAATATACGTTAAGAAAACTGGTAATCAAGATATTGGTGCAATAAAGTTAGTAGATTCAAAGACAGATAAGCTCAAAGATATAAATGCGGTCTTTTGGAAAAATATGATGATTTGGCCAAGAGATTCAAAATATCTTTTCTGGAGTTCAAACAATAAAAATCATGATTTCATTTCTATTGATTCTGTTTTTGACAGAAATGGAATACATGTAAGTGCAGCTAGTAATGTTGTAACAATATACGTCAGATCTTGTGTAAAATACTGGCATAGAAGATACCCATTCAAAGTAATACCTTATCAGAACTGGGTAACTGCTCCTAATATAGTATATCCTATAGGATGGAACATAAAGACAGCTACTAAGCATGAATATGACGCTTTTTTTGATTTGAACATATCTGGTAATGTATCTACTTCAAGTTCTAGAACTACTTATGTATCATTATGGCAAATTGACAGTAAAGATGAACAGATAAACACTTCTACTTCTAAATACTCTGGAAAGCAAATAGTGATAAAGATAGTTCAGGATAAAGATGAAGAAGACCCAAATGCTAAACCATCTTATGCAAACGCTATAATCACTTGGTATAAAGATGAGACGTTTTCTGATGAAGTAAAAGAATATGGTACTGAAAGTAATCCTTATGTAGATGTAAATGGTAAATCTATTACTTTATATTGCAATATAACAGGTACAGTAAAGATGATGTCAGGAAACACCGCAAGATGTTTCTATGGTGACCATTATGGGGATGTAATTACTATCAATGAACTTAATATAGACAAGAATGCAATGTCATTAGAAAGTTCAGAATATCTTGGTAATGGAAACTGGAAGATAAATCTGAAAATGAAGAGCAATATTCCTACTAGTGCTAACTATACAAATGTAATAAAAGATCTTGCATTGTCATCTAGTATAGTAGACCATACTGGTGATGTTGTTACAATGACTTGGAAAGTGTTTAATGAAGCAAATACCTTAACAAGATATTCTAATGTTGGTTTCTTGCTTGACAGAACATATACTTCAACAACTAAAGTATGGCAACAAGGTGGATTAGTAAGTAATCAAGTAACTAATGTACCATGTACCAGCCTGGTGTCAAAAGAAGTTGCAAAATGGATAAGCATATCAAATCCACAGATAAACTCTGCTACTTCTTCTTATTATGCTAAAGTAACAGTAAATCCACAAATTGCTATTGAAAAGATGTATATTGAAAACATCAGTACATCTTACGATGATGATATAATTCCTGCGACTGATACCTTATTTCAAATAATGTTTATGATATTCAAAAAGACAGGATATTATGCAGGAAGAAAAGGTATCATAAATGTTACTTGTATTTCCGATACTAAATCTATAGAATTGACCCAAACAGAGTATTCTGATACATTTTCTAATAAAATTACCGATAGAGATATAGATAAGAAAAAGATATCTGTAACAGGAATAGTTCCAAATTCTTACTATTCAAACATGATAACTAGTATTACAAACTTGAGATATGATTACAATTATCTCATGTGGCTTGCTGATGTTTCAGTTACAAAAAACCCTAAGAAAGTTTTGAATCATGAATTGTCAGTCAACTCTTATCCTAAAATAGTACCATCAAAATCACAATATCTTGAAATAACTTGGTCTATCATGACAGGTGAAGTGAATTCTTCTCCTCGTTATGGAAAGATAAAATTCTCTATCCACGATTACAATTGTGAAGATTACTATGATATAACACAAAATGGTTCCACTGATGCACAAGGAGTTAAGTTTGATAAAGACTATTTATCCAAGTCAAAACTGTATAATATCAGTGATAATATTATTTCTTCGTCAACAACTGCTGATGATGGTCCTGGAAAAATATCTTTAAATGGAAATTTCTATGTTGGTACTATAAAGATAAATGAGAATACTAACCACAATAATACAGTTGCATATATAAAACCAACAGAAATATCAGATTGGTCTGCTTCTGACTTTGACAACTACAACAATGCTGCATTCTATATAAAGATAAAAGGAAAGAATGTATATATTGGTATCAACAGAAATGTAAAGATAAAGTTGGAAATTATTGGAATAGGTTCTAAAGAAGATACTATATTGCAAGAGAAAGCACCATCAGTAAACAGCAATACTTTAGCTAATGTAACAGATTTAGATGTTTCTTCTATTAAAATATCTGGTGAAGCAACAACAAACAAATTACCTTATCTGATAACAGATGAAATGTATTGTGTACCTGTTACTTTGAATAAGAATGATGTACCTACAAAATATGATTATGATGTTGTTATTGGTTCGAAAGAATATGATGGATCATTTGGATATGGGAATTATGATGATGTATCTTTAACACCAGAATATTCAATACCTAACTATGACAATATGTATACTGTTGTTACTTCTTGGTGGAGAAGACAAGGAGAAGAAAAGACAAGAACAGTAAGATTATCTGTTGATGGAATAACCCAATCTATTACAAATACATGGACTGGTATGAAATATCAAGGAGACCAAACTTACAGATCTAACTTATCAGAAGATTATTCTCTAACATTATCTGACTACAATCAACAATGGATATTGTTGAATCAAAACAATTTGATTTCTTCTTCTAACAGTACTTCTAGTACAAGAAGATTAGGTTTGACAGATACTCTATATCTTGATGATTCAAAACAGAAGAATTTGAAATTAACATTAAAGCAAGAGCCAAGAGGAACTAGTACAAATTTCTTGTTCTCTTCTTCATTGGAATCAGGAACAACAAAATACCTGAATGCTACTGATAGTGCTTCATTTATGATATATAGCTTAGATGATGATTTGATGCAACCATTAGATGTTAATTGGACACCTACTGAGTTCAACAATATGATATTGAGTTGTAATCATAATGATTACTGGTATAAGTTTACTGTTGCACCTACATCATTGAATATATCTAATGCAAACAGAACTTGGCAAGTAAGCTTTACCCAGGCTACTTCTGGTAAGAAGATTTCGTTAACCTTTGTACAGCATTGCTACCAGTTCTCTTTAGATAAAACTATTATAAACATTACGCCAAATGTTGAAGTTACAATAAATGTAACATCTACAAAGAGTGGAAATTTCTTCGGTTTCACTTGGGATGTATTACCAGATTGGTTAATGGTATACAGAACATCTGATACTAAGCTTACATTCAAATGCATTGAAATAAATGATTCTGCAAAAACAAGATCATGTACAATAAGATTTACTCAGTATGAATCTGAAATATCTACAACTCTTACAATATCAGAAGAATCTTGGAGAAATCCAGAACTTGATGAAAGTACAGTAGATTTATATTATAAAGGAGAAAAAGCAGTAAAGGAGTTGTATTCTGATCAAGCAGGTGTTGGATTACCTATAGCAATAAGACAAAGTGATGGTACTCTTGATTCAACAAAAATAAAACTGACTTCAAGAAACATATCTGATTCTCAATATGCTATAGATATTGTATCTTTAGAAGATTTGGAAGGAACTATTCCATTAGTTGGAAGGTATGCATTATCTAACAAAAACCAATATCTTGGAGAAATCTATTGTATTATGCATGCTTATCAATTCAGCTGTTCTTCTGACAATACTTCTGAAATAGTTTGGACTTTAAGCCCTAAAGCAAATGAACTATGGTCAATGTATTATGTTACATCAAGGATTGATGGAGAATTTGTAGATTATGAAATTTCTAAAGCTGTTGGTGATTTTACTTGTTACCATAGTGGTGCTAACATTACTATACTTCCTAAATTTACTAATTATGATAATGAAAGAAAAAACTGGTCTTTGACACTAAAACAAAATAAGACTAATAAAGAAATATCAATAAAAGTACAACAATTAGGTGCTAATGAATATGAAGAGGTGTATGTATAAATAAAAAGTCCCTAGGATTGCGCCTGGGACGTTCAGGAAGCGGAAAATGGTCGAGAGATATAATTTATCAACTCGACCATTTTTAATTGTTCCTAGTGAATAACTTTAGTTCTTGGACAGAACTGAAAGTGATGTTCATTAAATTTAGTTCTGTTCAAGAATTTAAACAATTTCTATAGTGATCTTTTCACCTCTACTTTTACTTGCAATCTTCATCTTATTGTAAAGCTCTTTAAAGTAATTAGTAGAATTGCTTACCCATCCTACTTTATCATTTTTTCCAGGAATAATGCAACCTTCTGTATCTGATGCAGAATTGCCTGGGTGTATCAATACACCATCATAACCAGGTACATTCAACAATCTAGGCATGTATGCTTTACAGAACTGCATCATTGTCTTAGATTTCTTATACTTAGGACTTTGTACATTCAATACAATTTCATAAGTACCTGTAGGAATTGCAGTAATACCAGGTTTCTTCATGAACAGGATCTTTTCTTTAGTCATATTCTGATTAAGACCTCTGTCTTTATCTTCTATTGTATTAGAAAAGAATACACCATCAACATAAAGTTGTCCGATAGTGTATCCTTCTTTCTTCCATTTTCTTACTAGTTTGAGTTTCATTTATTATATGAATTTTATTGTTTTTCTTACTTTATTTGTACGTATATAATCCCACCAAGTTGATTTTACATAATACAAATCATCTTGTTTCATATATGCTTCATATTCAAATGGGATTGTCTTATAAGCTTGCTTCCATGGCATAAAGAATGGCCAAGCCTTCAAAAATTG
>CALFLM010000004.1 GCA_937880075.1 uncultured Romboutsia sp.
TTTTTTAACTTTATATATTTGTGCTAATAATATAATTGATAAAATTATAATTATACTCTTTATAATTAAACTTTTTCTCTTCATAATACATTCACCTAACTGTCAAACTCTATTTGTCCAAAGTATTATTACTAATAAAATATTCTTATCTATTATATGTAATTTAGATTTTAAATATGTAATATTAAAATTAGGTATACTACAAATTTTTTGAAGTATAACTTTATTTTTTATAGTTATTGATTATTTTTTTACTTTTTATACTTTTATAGATATTAACTATTATTGTATAATGTATTTAAAAAATCATTTTTGATATATTTTTTATTTCGATAGCTAAAAATTTATTTTAGCGTATGATATTATTATAGTAAATAAATTGATTTTTAATAGGAGATAAAATGGAAGATTATAATTATATAAAATTAAAAGAATTAGAAATATGGAAAGAAAAAATGAGAAAGAAGCCTTCTCTTTTAAATAAAGCTTCAAAAGGAGTTCAAAATAAATTCAACTCTATACTACCTGATAATTATCATAATATAGTTACTTCTGCTATAAAAAATATGACTAAAGTTGTTTTATTCGGCTCTAAGTATACTACTAAAAAACCATTAATAGGACTTACTTTAAAAGAAAGAGATGATTTAGCATATGATAAGATAAAAATTTATAAAAATACTGCTATGATTGAAGGTGCTGGTACTGGAGCTGGAGGTATATTAATTGGCCTTACTGATTTGCCTCTTTTACTTAGTATAAAAATTAAGCTTCTTTATGAGCTTGCTAGTATTTATGGATTTGATGTTAAAAACTATAGAGAAAGGATGTATATATTAAGTATTTTTCAATTAGCTTTTTCTAGCCAAGATCATGTTAATAAGGTTTTTGCTAAAATAGAAAATTGGGATGAATATAAAGATACTTTATCCGATGATATAAATGATTTAGATTGGCGAAGTTTTCAACAAGAATACCGAGATTATATAGATTTAGCTAAACTTTTACAACTTATTCCTGGTATTGGTGCTTTCGTTGGAGCTTATGTTAATAACAAATTGGTTGATAAGCTTGGTGAATATGCTATGTATGCTTATAGAATGAGGATTTTATCTGATGAAGTTTGTGTTACTAAAAGGAAAACTTGGTTAAATAAGCTATTTATAAAATAAAAAATAAGGTATTTAAAATATTCATACATCTTTAATTTATAGTACCTTATTTAAAAATAGTTTAAATATATAAAAGTCCCTTGGCTATAAAAACCAAGAGACGAACTTTTCAGTAAAGGTCTATTTCTATTCTGATTTTGTTGGTTGTGCTAGTTCGTATTTCGCTAACCACGCTTTTCTTTCAGCTTTTAATTTAGATGCTAAAACTTTGTATTCTTCTTCTGTATAATAATTTCTTGGATTATATTTTTCTATATCTATACCATTAACTTGTACTGGCACTTTATATCCCCATTCTTCATCTTTTACCCACTCAGTAGTATCTCTTGCTATTTCCTTCATTATAGTTGTTGATACTTTTATACTTAATTTTTCACCTTTAAAGTCACCTTTAGCACCAACACTACCTGTATTTAATATATAACATTCCATATCAGGATTGTTTTGTAATATTACTTTAAGTCTTAATCCCTCTTCTATTTCAGGTCCAATTATGAATGGATTAGTTCCTACACATCTTTTTGATTGCCCAGCTTTTGTTGGGTCTCCTGCTGAAGTTTCTATAGATTCTCCTAACATAAATGCTTCTAAAGCTTGGTCTGGATTTAATTTAACTACTGGAGGTACTATATCATTTCTTCTAGTTATAAATATTATTTTATTTGCTTTTTCTAAGTCTATAGTATCATCAGTATTTGGTACTTCACTTCTTAATATTATACCTCTACCATTTGAAGTTAAGCTTACATCATTAAAATCAACTTTTCCGTCATCATGTACTTTTACATTTTCAAGTATAGCTCTATCTGTTGTAGCAGCTTCATATAATACACCTTGCTGATCTGGATTTAACCCTTCAGTTTTTATAAAGAATCCAGTTTCTGTTCCTACACAATATCCATTTTCATCCATAAATATAACATCATCTTGTCTGACGATAGATTTTTCTTCTCCAGTTAATTCATGGTCATGTATAGTTAAAGTTGTTTTTCCTGTTCCACTAAGTCCAAACATTATAAATCCAACATCTTTTAATTCATGATTTTTATCATAGACTCTAAGAAGTTTACTTCCTGCATGAAATCCTAGTCCTCCTTCTTCTTTAACTTTATACATAGCCATTCTTAAGAAAGATTTCTTAGCTTCACCAAAATAGTCACTTCCTAGTATTAAAGTTAATCCTGTTTCAGGATAAGCTATCATTATTCTTTCTGGCCATTCTGGGATATATATACTTAAAAGATCTGGATTTTCAGGATTTGTTGATTGTTGTAATGTATTATTCCACATATATGCTATTCTAGCATATTCTTTAGATATATATAATCTGCAATTATATGAGAACTTATCTCCCATACCCATTTGACGATCTACTCTTATTACATCTTTATCTTTTACATATTTAAGAACTTTTTGTAGTATTTTATCTGCTTCTTTTTGACTTATTTCTTTTTGGTCAACACCAACTTCTATTTCATCAACTATATAAGTATTTTTAGCACTTCTATTTCTAACTTTAGTTACATAACTTGCACTATTAAATTCAGTTGTCTTTTCCATTGGTTTTGCTAGATTTCTTAATTCTTGTTCTGTAGGATTTGATATTACACTTTTGAATAATTGGTCATTAAATTTTTTTAATTCATGCATTGTATATTCCCCTTTCTATTTTAGATATTGTATTTATGAATAGATAAGTACATATAAGTAAAACTGCCTTTTAATCTATGTCGTGTTCTAATATAGTATACGTATCAATTTAATATTTGAGCTTGTAATATTTTTATTTTTTAAATTTTGAGTTGTCCATATATTTTAGTGTATTAATAAAACTTGTAGGTAAAATAAGTTTACTCATATATTACGATACTTTATAAGTTTACTTTATTTCATTAAGTTATCTAATTTTTTAAACAACACTTGCATTATTTGCGCTACATTTGGAATTATAATCATATACTTGTAAACTTTTAGATAAAGGAGATAAACTATGGATAAAAATAATTATAAATATATTATAGCCCTATCTAGTTTTATACTTATGGCTGTTGCATTTAGTATAGTAAATAGTGTAAATACAATACTTACAGCACCAGTAATAAATGCAAGAAACTTTAGTATTGGAGAGTTCTCTCTACTATTTACAATAACTGCAATAACAGTAGCAATATGCTCACCCTTAGTGGGAAGCCTTCTAAATAAAGTAAACATAAAAATAATAATGTCATTATCATCAATCCTTGCCGGAGGAGGATACATGCTATATGGATTTGCAAACAATATACTATCCTTTTATCTAATAGGAGTGGTAGTTGCAATAGGAATGTGTGGGCTTACAACAATACCAATATCAACAATGATATCAGACTGGTTTGAACCAGATAAAAAAGGTTCTATAATGGGAATAGTTTTTGCAGGAATCGGTACAGGAACATTTTTTTGGATGCAAATAGTATCTAGATTTTTAGAGAGATATAACTATAGACTTGCTTATTTATTTTTAGGTGCTATAGTTATTATAGTTTCACTTCCTATAAGCTTGTTTATAGCAAAAAGACCAGATTATGTAATGGCTAAATTAAAAGATTCTAATAATAAAAGTAATAACTCAAAAGATAAGTCCTATACATTTAAGGATATATCTAAAGCACCTTCATTTTGGACTTTTTCAGTAGGTCTTTTACTTATGGGTATAAGCTTTGCTGGAATCAAACAACATATACAACCATATTTATCAGTTTTAGGGTATTCAATTTCTTTTAATGCAAATATCGGGTCTACTCTTGCTGTTACAGGTTTGCTTGCAAATATTGTTGGTGGTATTTTATTTGATAAGTTTAAAACTAAAATAGTTTTATATTTTATGGGAACTGTTAGTTGTATTAGTGTAGTTTTTTTAATACTTGCATGTAATCCAATATTTGCATACTTATTTACAATATTTTACGGTCTTACTATGTGCATGTCTTCTATCTGGCCATCTTATGGAGTTAGTAGACTCTTTAGCAATGAAAACTACTCTATAATTTTTGGTTTTATAAATATGTTTTTTACCATTGGAACTTCAATTGGACCATTTTTATCAGGTGTTATAGCGGATACTTCTTTTGGATATCAGGCTTCTTGGGTAATATATTTTTTCACAACTATAATTGCATATTTCTTATTTATTAAATCTATTAATAATCATTAAGTTTTAAACAATTATTATAATGTAAATATATTTTCTTTAATCGTGATTTTATGCTAACTCTAATAATAAAATTAATTTAGTTTTCTAATCTATTATTGAAATATAACATTTAAAAGATTTATGAAAATTTAATTATGTTAAAATGGGGCTGTCGCACTAAAAAAATTATATACAATATGTTGTGCTAATTCAAATTATGCATAACTATATATTGTATTATTTACTCTTAATACGACATCCCCATACATTATTTATTCAAAAACTCCTCACATAAAATTTTAATATACTTGCTTTTTCTTATTATAAAATTAAGATACCATTCATAAGAAAAAAAGCTTTGATATCTTCTTTGATAGTATAGCTACATTATATCCTATCATAATTAGCCTATTTTTTACATCAAATTGAATTTTCAAGTTTATAATAAAGTCTTCTTAATCATAACTATACATTTTCATAAAGTAATCCATAAGAATAAGTGTTTATGAAAATATAATATTTAATCTATCTTTTTTCATTTTTTCTTCAGTTACTTTTGAGGAAATAACCGCCTTATTATACTTCTTTTATACTATACTTTTCTATAAATTTGCATGGATGATAGGATAATTTAGCTTCCCTAAGACCATCTATCCCTAAATCTTCTTCTCTATTTACATATTTAACCTTTGGAAATTCATTTATTAAAAACTGTTGATTTATATATTGATATAGACCTTTTATATTTTGATTTGCTTTTTCTATATGAATTAAAGCTATATTTTCATTAATCTCCTCACCTATAGTAAATGATTCTAGCTTATTATCTATATAGACTCCAGCAATTTTTACTTTGTCTTTTAACTTATCATAGTTTTTAAATACTTCTTTTATACTTATAACTTCTTCATCAAGTTCTTTATGTTCACTACTTTCTATATTCTCTTTATCTTGTTCCCATACATTAAGAAGTTCTATACATTCTTCAAAGTTTTCTTTATCTAAGAGTTTGTATTCATACCTATTTTTATATAAATTTAAAAATGTGTTTACGTGATTTCTTTTTTTCTTATTTTTTCTACCACTTAAAGTTCTCAAACTTTCTGCATCATATATATAATCAAATAAATCTCTTTCTTTTTCATATATAAATTTTTCTTTATAATTTACTTTTATTAAGTATGCTATTTCTTCATTTACACCTTTTAATTGTATTCTTTTATACTCATTTTTTATATAATTTAGTGCACAGTCTACAACATATGATAATTTATCCTTTGTACATAAAGGTATTATTGAAAATACATCCTTTTCATATTCTAAAAGTATTATTGAAAAATCATTTTCTATATAATATTTTGCGTTAAATAAATGCCTCCACATATATATAGTACTAAAGCAATACTCACTAGCTTCGTAATCTGCCAACTTAAAGTACGGCTCTAATTCTGATTTTGAATTTATATCAATATATTTAAACATAATTAGTCTCCTAAATTTTCTTAAACTATTTAAATTACAATTAATACTATTTATAATATGCAAAGAATATAATTAGGTCACATTTTTACAAATAAAATTGTAAAATATGACCATCTTGACTATTTATTATTTCTTCTTATTTTGATATTGTGTTATTATTTAAATTTTATAAAAAACTCCAACTAAATAAATTGGAGTTCTTTTAATACTCATTAATTTTTATAACTCTTTTAGCAATACTTGCACAGTGGTCTGATATTCTCTCAAGATTAGTCAATAAATCTAAATATATTATTCCAGCATCTACACTACATGAATTATAATTTATTCTTTCCATATGTTTATTTTTATATGCTTTTTCCAACATATCTACTTCATTTTCTATTTTTAAAACATCTTTTGCAACACTAATATTATTCTCTTTCATTGCATTAAGACATAAATCATAACACTCTAAAACCTTATTATAGATTTCTACTACCTCATCTTTAGCACTATCTGAAAATTCGGTATCACTATTTATAGACCATTGAGCAAGTTCTGCAATATTTTCTGATAAATCACCAACTCTTTCTATATCATTTACTGTATGAAATAGTAAATCTAAAGAAAATCTCATTTTATTATCTAAAGTTTTATTTGATAATTTAATCAAATAGTCTAAAATTTTTCTTTGTTGTTCATTTACTATTTTTTCTTTCTCAAATGTCGTATTTACATCTTTTTGAGATTTTTTTAATAAGCCATCCATAGAAAAAACAAGACTTTTCTTTGAATTTCTTCCCATTCTAAGAACTTCTTTTATTGTGTTTCCAAAAGCTATAGATGGAGTTTCTAACATTCTTTCATCTAAATATTTAATTACTTTTTCTTCACTTTCTTCTTCTTGACCTCTATCAGGTATAATTAACATTGCTAGCTTAACTATATATTTAGAAAATGGTAATAATATTATAACATTTATTAAATTAAATAACGTGTGTGAATTTGCTATTTGTCTAGATATATCAGTTGGATTCAAGTGTGTAACTATCATAGTTATGGGTTTATTTAAAATAAACATAAATAATAAAGTTCCTATTACGTTAAAACATAAGTGCATTAAAGCAGCTCTTTTAGCATTTTTGTTTGTTCCTATACTTGATAAAAGAGATGTAGTACAACTACCTATATTATCTCCATATAAAATAGGTAACGCTCCAGATAATGGCATAAGCCCCTGAGAAGCTAATGCTATTAATATACCCATAGATGCACTAGAACTTTGTAAGCAAGTAGTCATTAAAAATCCAGCAATTAACGCTAATATTGGTTGATTTGCAATATCCGATAATATACTTCTTACAAATGGATACTCCGATAATGGAGCTACCGCATCTTTCATAAATCTCATACCTATAAATAATATTGCAAATCCTATTAGTATTTCAGCTATATTTTTAAAAGTTGGTTTAGATTTTAAACCTATCATATATAAAACTATACCTATTCCAATAGCTATTGATGATAATATACTAACATCAAATGATACTAATTGAGCAGTAACTGTTGTTCCTATGTTTGCTCCCATTATAATCCCAATTGCTTGATACAATGTCATTATTCCTGCATTAACAAATCCAACTACCATAACAGTAGTTGCTCCACTACTTTGTATAATACCTGTAACAACAGCTCCTACTAAAACTCCCATAACAACATTGCTGGTTAAAAGTTCTATAGCTTTTTCTAATTTAGGACCTGTTGATTTTTGAAGACCTTCTCCCATTATATTCATACCATAAAGAAATAATCCAAGGCCTCCAATAAGACTTATAAAAATGTACACTTTGTCACCACCTTAAAAGTTATTTTTATGGTATTATAATAACCAAAAGCTATAAAACTTATGTTAATACTATATTCTATTTATAAAATTCGATACAGTATTTATATATATCTTCTCTAGTTTAAACTATTATCTTTAAATAATTATATGTACTTTAATTAAATAAACACATTTAAAGATTAACTTTACTCATATCATAGACGATACACTCTTTCTCAAAATGTTATTTTTAAACAGCTTTTAACACAATATAAAATCCTTGTATGCAAAAAAGATGATTTCTTTTTAATAAAGGAATCATCTTTTCTCATTTATCTAATAAATTACAATCTTATTTTATACTCTACATAAAGCTTTTACAAAATTTATTTACCTAAATATTTACGTTCAAAATCATTAAATAACTTACCAATAATAGCTGATAATATCATTGGTATTATAACATTAATTGGGAAGAAAAATATAAGTAAAAATATACTTATATACATATTTCCAATAACTTTACTTGTAATTGCCGTAACTATTGTAGCTAAACAAAAAACTGGATCTACAGAGAAAAAACTTGATACTGCATACGCAGTACAACTTCCTGAAAATACAATAGGAAATATATGACCACCCCTATGCCCTGTTGATAAACATATCTCCGTTAATAAAAGCTTTATTAATGCAATTAAAAAAAGAGTATACCATGACATTTCTCTCCATCTTACAACTATTTCTTTTAGTTCATGTTCTCCTGAAAATAATGCGTATGGAGATAATGTTCCAATAATACCTATTAAGACTCCTCCAATTATTCCTTTTAATATTGTTTTATCTTCAATAGGCTTTAGTATTTTATTTAATATAATTCCATATAACTTATAGATATAAGAAAGTAGCATAGCTATAATTATTAATGGAATAAACCAAATAATTTCTCTTAATGTTATTTCACTTTGTCCAAATTTAACAATAAAAGATTCTCTATTATCAATTTTAGAAAGAAAGCTAAAAACTAAAAATCCAGATAATGTACTTACTGTGTAAACTATAGTTTTTATTTTTTTTAATGTACTTTTATCATCTTTTATACATCCACTTAGTGCATATAATCCAAACAACGGTGCTTCAAATATAAGTCCTACACTAGTTTGAATACTATACTCTGTAAATAAATCTATATTCTCATTTAATATATTTTCTTTTTTAAATTTAACTTTCAGTTTATCTCCAACAAATGTAACTAATCCTCCAACTATTCCCGAAAGTGCTGCCTCTGGACCTACACTAGCTCCAAATAGCAATATTATAATAGGATTTATAATAGCTTCTTTAAGGTGCTTGTAATCTATTCTTTTATTTTTCTTAAATTCTAATAAAGTTTGATCTATATACTTTGGATATGTTCCAAAATATTTTTGTGTAATACCTACTAAAATTCCACCTATACTAGCTACTATTAGTGCCCAATATTTTAGATTAAAGACATCTTTTAGTGTATGCCATATAAAATGTGTGCCTACGTTAACTAGCCCTAAAAATAGCCAAGTAAAAAATCCTACAAATGTTCCCATAAAAATACTGTAAATTATAAATTTCAAGTCTACTTTTGCAAATTTGCTCAATATTATCACTCCTTAAAGTATCATAAATTAATATTTCCTAAAATGTATTAATTTATGTTATTAAGAAGTTTTTAATATAACATTATAAAAACATGATAAAATTTATTTTCTAATACGTAAAATGGCTCCTAGTTTACTTAGTAACCATTTGAAAATAATAAATAAAGCACTTAATGACAAAATTATCTGATCTAGAAAAATAAGCTAAATAGCAATAAACTGTAAGTAAATCACCTTTTTTTCTCAAAATATATCAAATAAAAAAACTAGCTAAGATTGCAAATAATAATGCTCTAATAAATATCAATATATTTAATGGTTGATTATTTGAAAATAATAATAATTTATTTATATGATTAGTTAATGTAAAAGCTTTAATATAGAATACATTACCAACTAAAAATGACTAGTCTTATTGATAAATATATACAAATAATCTAGTCATTTTTTAATACATTACTACAAAATATATTAAAATTATAAATTTCTATCCATTCTATACTTTACATTTTGATAATCCTCGTATGTATTAGATGGGTAAACAATCTCTTTATTCTATCTTTAAAACACATTTTTAATTATATACTATCATTTACATCGATATCATGAATTTCATTTATACGCTCAATTATCATACTTATATGATAATTGTAAACTGGGCTTACATCTTCCTTAACTTCTATATTTTTATCTAATTTATCGTACAAATTCTTAGATTTAATATAATTCTCTTTATTTAAATAACACTTATCTTTCATATGTTCTAGTACTTGAAGATGTAAATATATTTGCTTACACATATTTATAGTTTTATTTATTGATTTATTATCTACTTCATCATTACTATATTCTAATTCATCTAAAAAGTTTTTATACAAACCTTCTAATTTAGTAATTTCTGTTTTTAAAGATGATATATCAACATGAGTTCCTTTTTCTATTTCACTTTTTAATAGTCTTATTGATGTATTTTCGATTTCTTGGATTTCATTATATATACGACTTAAATAATTAGGTCTGTAAATAAAGTAATTTACACACACTCCAATTACAATCCCTATTGATGTATCTATTATTCTATGAAAAGAATATTCCAAAGGGCTATTTGTTCCTACTCCTAAATATATTGAACAATATACCACACAAGCAATACTTATAGAATTATTTATATTTAATACATTACAAATGTATATAGTTGTAATTATACCTAAACATGATAATATTGGACTTCCAGGATGTATAAGTACAAATATAAAGCCTATTAGACCTCCAATAAAGGTTCCTTTTAATCTATTTAATCCAGCTGTTAAAGAACCTTTTACAGTTGTTTGCATACATACAATACAAGCTATTGCTGCAAATAATGTGTTATCGATTATATTTAAATATTCAACTAAAACACATAACATAACTCCTATACCTGTTTTTATATTTCTCATTCCAGGTTTATGTAACTTCAAGTTTCCCACTCCCTTCCCATTTATGATATCATAATATAATAAGTAAAATAAATAAGATACATATAATTTTTAATATAAATAAGGTAAGTCATATATTGTATAACTTACCTTATTTATATTATCTATATCTCTATACTTTCATTAAAATCAATTATTATTACCTTTATTTTAAAATAATATAATGTACTTTATATTGTAAATTTATAATTCCTTTTATAAATTTGTTTTTTCTATATCTCTTTTTTTATGTAGTAGTTTATATATTTTTAAAGGTTATCCCTACTAGGAATATTTCTTTTATAATCTTTATTTCAGTCCTTAGAATCAGTTCTATTATCTTAGCAATGTTTATATAGTTTCTATTATTTGATACATCTTTTATTAATTAATTTATATTTTCATATATTTACAAAATCCACTTTATTAAAAATAAACTTCTAAAAATTAAAATATTCGGCATAAGAATTATATAACTTTTTAAAATATATCTAATCATAAATAAATACCATACGTCTTTTTTAAAACGTATGGTATTTTAACTCTATATATCTTATATTTCTTTATTGTACTAAATAATTCCCAATCTATTTTTTATATTAGGCAACTCTTTAAAAAATACAGAATAAAAACTCCCATCTTTATTTATATTAATACGATAACAACTATCTAATAAAGTTTTATTAATTTCCTCTATCTCTTTTTCATCTCTTACAAACTTTAAACGGAAAGTTAATGCTTTAATAAATTTATACCACTCTAAAATAAATCTTTTATTTTCATCATAGTTTTCAATACCTATCCAATTTTCTACCTTAACATCTTTTAAGTCTTTTTTAGGACAATTTCCTACTTGTAAAAAGTATTTAAAATCCTCATCTTGATACACTCTTCCAAGAGGGAATAAACGACAGATATTTGGACGTTTAGAATGAATCATACATCTATTTTCTTTATTTAAAAAGCTACATCCTTTATCTTTATCCTGCATTTTTAAGTATGGTAGTAAAATTTTATTATTTTGTCTTAATTCAATCTTATCTCCTAGTAATTCATCAAATTCAACACCTAAATAATTTATTATTTCATATATATCAAAAGGTGTAAGCACCACTAGTTCTCCAACATCATGACAACAATCACTGCATCCATCACAACCACATGTGTCTGCTTTTACTATGTCTTTAATATCATATAGTTTTCCATCTGATATTTCATCTAGTATGTTTATAGATTTCATTGTTTCATCCTCATTTCTTGTAACAGTATTTAATCACGTATTATTATACTAATAATATTTAACTAGAACAACGAGTTAATTAACAATAAGCTATTTATGTAATATATACGAACTTATACAATACATATTAAATAAATCAAGTAATAAACTATCATTGTTAGATTTCTTTAAAGGATTACTCTTGTTAAAGTTAGTTTAATATAGTGTTGATATTAAAAACAATTTTAATATCAAAAGAGTAGGTGTATGACAATTGATTGATATACTCCTACTTTTTCGTTCACATTATATTAATATTTTTCATTAACTCCATATATCTTTAAATAAAGCAAATAAAAATACAAGGTCAGATATCCAATATAAGTATTTGCCTATCTTAAAACTTTTTTCACTTATATCATAATTAACTAAATAATTTACAATACTAGGTATAATAAACTTGTACAAAATAAACAATGGCACTGCTATGTACATAAAGATAATAAGCCAAAAGTTATCAAATAAAATATTAGATTTAGTTTGAAAAGGAACTTTTAGTATAATCATAGCAGCAAATAGATAAGTAAGTATATTAATATATAATTCTACTAACTTTCTATACTCATTGTATCTCATAATGTATTTTACGTAATACTCTTTGTATAAAGGTATCGATATATTATCTAAAATATCTACTTTAGATAAAAAATCTGAATTATCACTATACATATATACCTTAACTAAGTACATAACAATACTTTCTGTATTATTATCCTCATCTGATAAATCAAGCTTAGGAATTTTTTTAGAAATTTTATCTATTCTAAAGGCTTTCTTATCTAGTATTTCACTAAGCTTATCTTCTAATATATATATTAAATCATCTTTTTTACAAATATCTATTTTTATAAAAAAGTCATTTTCATGGTAAAGTATATCATCATAATCATTTTTAACTATTATTCCTATCACCTTTTTATCCATAAGCCACCCCTTATACATAATTTATAATAATTGTAAACTTTCTTCTATTATAAATCTTATTGAATAATTTTCCAAATATAAATTAATTAAGTATATATAAGATGTTCTAAACAAAACTTTGTCGACTTATCAAAGAGATACTAACGAGAACACTAATGGATCATTAAAAGAATTTTATCCTAAAAGATTTTATTTTTCTAATATGAGTCAAATATCTATAAATCTACACTTAAGAAATATAAAGTTAAACAAAGTATGTCAAGAAAAGGAAATTGTTATTATAATGCATTCATTGAAAATTTTTTGTACATCTAAAGGCAAAACTAGTCATACCAAAATTCATATACTTTTAGAGAAGAGTTAATTAAATCAATAGATAATTACATACATTGGTATAACAACTATAGATTTCAAGCTAAATTAAAAAATATGACACCTGTGGAATACAGGTGCCATATAATTACTTAGAAAGTCTTTTATTAAACTATCTACTTTTAGGTATTAGTTCACTTTTTTAATAGCGTTTATTTTGGAAATACTTCAAATATACCTATAGCTTTGCAAAGTAGCTCTGGTATTAATAAGTATTTTTCATGTTCTCCATCTAATACCTTAAATATTTCAAATTTGATTTTTAATATTGTATCATTAAAAGCAATAATTTGACCTACTATATCAACATGATCTCCACAAACTAAAGGTTTTATAAATTCTAGCTCTTCATACTCTTTTAATACACCTTTATGGCCTTCATTTCTTATAAGTAGTTCTTCTGCTATATCATCAAATATTTCTATAATCCTACAAGTACCTATGTGTTGATCATGATCTATATCCTTTTCTTTAAGCTTTATTCTCATTGTAATTTTCATATATAACCCTCCCCCTTATTACTTATTGTTAAATATATGCAATTTATTTAGGATATATTATATAAAACCTTTTAATATTTTCCATATTTAATGCTTAAGTTTCGTATATTTTACCTTGTATAAAACTAATAAAATATATAATAATTTATTTATATATTTTATAAAATTTTACCTTTTGCACATAATAATTAATGTTGTAAATATTATCTTTTCGATGTGATATATATGAATTTAAATCTTAAGTAATGTAAAAATAAATTAATGAAAAAATTAATTTTTTTCAAGCTAATATTAACTATGATGATATAATATCTTATGGTTATAATTCATATGATGATAACTATGATGAAATTATATTAAATGATAATATTTTTATAGACGTTGATGAGAAATTTAATTAATATTTTTATAAAGACGATACACTATTTTATTAAAAATATTAATATTAAAGTACATAAATACCCCTATAGTAAATTTTACTATAGGGGTATTTATCTTAAAAATTATGCATTTTCAAACATCTGTATAGCATCTATTCTAGTTAAATAGATAGCTTCATTTAAAGATCCTATATACTTGGCGTACTTTGAAACTTTTTATAAATTCTATATCTGTATCATTTTTAAGACAATCATCAATATATTCATCCATTAACTGATTTTTATATGGTTTTAAATCATAACCTAAGTAATCAGCTAATCTTTCTGTCTCTCTATTAAAGTCCCCATCTTCTTTTATTAAGTACTCATAAACATCCATTCTATAAGGATTTAAAGTTATAATTTGCTTTATTACCATAGTACCATCTACTCTATTTATAAATCCATCCTTATAATTATTGAATAAAGCATTTGATTTTTTTATATTATCTTCATCTATTTTTGAAGATACTATTTCTATATCATTTTTTATAAGTGCATCTATTACTGCATTATGTATATTAAAACAGTCATTGTATATATATTGTGATAGGTTGTCTATTAATGGCTTAAGAGATGCTTTTGTCATATAATTACTTTTTTTGCTTTTTATTTTGGTTTGTTTTATAGTATTATTAAACATTCTTTGATAATTTAAATACTTTTCACAATAATATTCTTTAAATATGTTAATATCTATAGTTATAAGATTATAACCTACTAATGTTTCAACACCTTTTTTTATAGTACTTTCTATATTATACATTCCGATTTCTAATGACTTTTCCGATAAGTCTTTTAAAGTTAATATATTATTTAAACAATAAATTTTAAAATTATCACTTGCATATTCTGCTTGATTTTTAAATAATTTTCTTATGCTATTGTAATTGTTCATTTTTTCATCAAATTCTACTATAGAACCATTTATATCAAACGTAAGCATATTTTGTCCCCCTAGTTTTTCCCTAATTTTTCCCTATATTTATAATTTGATAACAATCCTTATTTTCCTTCTAAATTATGTTCAAAAGTTCAAAAAATATTGGTGAAAATACTTTAGATAGCAATTTAGCTACATTTATTTTATATCTTTATCGCATTTATAAATCTTAAAGGATCATTTGCAAACTCTTCAAAAGAATTATCTGTAAATATAACTCCTTCTCCTAAGAATCTTTTATATCTATATTCTTCCCTTCTCTTTGACTCTTCTTTTTTCCCTTCATAACTATTAAATATCATAAATTTTAAAGGATCTTTTTTTCTACTAGTTTGAACTCTTTTTATCATATACTTTATATGTATATCTGCATCAGAAAAAGAATATCCACAAAAAATAAGTAAATCAATTTCTCTTAAAGTTTTTTCTACTTCATTCCAAACTGTTGATACAAATACATTAGTCATATTTTTAAAATAAGTAGGAGGTATTATAATAGGTACTGTAATTTCATCACACGCTAAACATTTAGCTTCGTCGATATTATCTAAAAGCCTCATTATTCCCCCTTCATAAGGTGTTATTGTCAAACCGTTACATACTGGACAGTATAACCAATTTAATGAACCATGTATTTTATAAAGTTTAACAGATGGATACTTTGGCTTTTTCCAACTGTGTCTAAAATCAAAATTTGTAAAATCAACTCCATAATCAAGCATTATAGGATTATTTTTTTTATATAGTCCTGCTATTGTATTATCTATATGTATATCATAGTTTGCACTTATAAATGTAGTGTCTTTTAATAAGTCTTCTTTTAATAAATTATCTATCAATAATTTGTGGTAGTAGTTATTAGTTTTCTCGCTGTTATGAACAGCCTTAGCCATAAGTAATATAAGGTACTGTCTTAAAATACGTATACTATCACTTTTTTTGTGTAAATTTTCAAGCCCAAAGTTTTTAAATGATTCTCTTCTTTGTTCTGCTAAATCTATAAGACCTAGTACTTCTTCAAATGTTGGAAATGATATTTTATCTATATCATCATTTATTATATCTATATTAAACATATCTTTAAAAAACTTATACAGTTTTATATTCATTTCACTTTCATAATCTTTTTTTGTTAAGGATTTAAAATATTCAACAAACAGTTGACTTTGAATAGGGCAATGTTCTGCTGCTGAAGCTCCTGCACCTAAAAATATTGCTATTTTCATTTTGTCCTCCAATTCTTTATTTACGTTTTGTTAACATTATTATGTATATTAATATATAATTATATTTTCTCCATTTATATAAAAATTAAATAAAAAAGCTACTCAAAATTGAGTAGCTTAAAATACACTTACTTATTTTTTTAATACATCTTGATTTTATCTATTAATTTTTTATAAACAGTTTTCATATGCTCTTCACTAGTTAAGTCTAATACCTTATCTATATCAACCCATTTAACGCCACTATTTTCATCTACTTTAACAACTAGCTCTTCTTTTTCATCTGCTTCTAGAATATATGCTACTGATAAATGAAGATGACTTGCTACATACTTTCCTCTTTTTATATGAGCATTTACTGGTAATATATCTATAGAACATATATCATTTGTTATAGGTCTAGCTTCTTTTATACCTGTTTCTTCTTTAGCTTCCTTTATAGATACTTTAATTAAATCACTATCACCATCAGCATGTCCACCAGTCCATCCCCATGAGTTATAGATGTTATGATGTATCATTAAAACCTTAGTTCTTGATTTATTTACTATAAACCCAGAACTTGTTATATGTGCTATTTCATTATCTCTAACTAAAACATCATCATTTTTATTTATAAAATCTAATATAATTTCTTTATCTTTTTTCTCTTGTTCATCAACAGGATTATATTTTTCTATTTGTTTTATCCATTCCATATTTTATCTCCCTATGTATTAAGGGACTATAACCTTATAAATTTTAAGTCATAATCCCTAATTTATCTAAATTTAAATATTAAAGTTTCATATTTTAGTCTGTATAATTTTATTTTTATTAATATTTTTAGTTTAAATATAAAATATATATTAATCACTATATTATTTAATATAAGTATATTAAAACTTGTACAGTATTATTATATTTATTTTAATTTATTTATATACTCTATAGCCTTTAATGTACCCATCTTAGAGTGGTCAAAAGTAAGACCACCTTGGAAGTATACATTGTATGGTGGCTTTATAGGAGCATCTGCACTAAGCTCTATAGAAGAACCTTGAACAAAAGCACCTGCAGCCATTATAACTTCACTGTCATATCCTGGCATTGCCCAAGGAACTGGCTTAACGTATGAATCAACTGGAGCTGCAGCTTGAGCACCTTGACAGAATGCTATAACTTCTTCAGCATTTTTAAGTCTTACTATTTGTATTATATCACTTCTTACATCATCGTATTTTGGAAGTACTTCATATCCCATTTTTTCAAACATTCTAGCACAGTATATTGCACCCATTAAAGCTTGAGAAACTACATATGGAGCCATGAAGAATCCTTGTAATACATTTCTAGTTGTACCAAATGTTAAACCACATTCTTTACCTATACCTGGAGTTGTAAGCCTGTATGATATAAGCTCTACTAAGTCAGCTCTACCAGCTACATATCCACCAGTTAGAGCAAGTCCTCCACCTGGGTTTTTGATAAGTGATCCAGCCATTATGTCAACTCCAACTTCTGTTGGCTCTTTAGTTTCTATAAATTCTCCATAGCAGTTATCAACCATAACTATAACATCTTCTTTAACAGATTTTGCTACATCTACTATTTCTTTTATATCAGCTATTGTAAGAGATTTTCTCCAAGAATACCCCTTAGACCTTTGTATAAATACCATTTTAGTTTTGTAATTTATTTTCGCTTTGATTCCTTCTAAATCAACATCTCCATTTTCTAAGAAATCAACTTGATTATATGTAACACCAAATTCTTTTAAAGAACCTTTTTCTTCTCTTATTCCTATAACACCTTCTAATGTATCATATGGTTTACCTGTAACTGATAATATTTCATCGCCTGGTCTTAATATCCCTTGTAAACAAAGTGTCAGTGCATGAGTTCCATTAACTATTATAGGTCTAACTAATGCATCTTCAGCCCCAAATACATTTGCATATATTTCTTCTACTTTTTCACGACCTAAGTCATTGTAACCATATCCTGTTGTCCAGTTAAAATGGTTATCACTTAAATTAGCTTCTTGCATAGCTTTTAATACTTTATATTGATTATATTCTCTTAGTTCTTTTATTTCATCAAATTTATGCTTTATATCATTTATAACATCTTCAGATAATTTAAATGTTTCGTCATCTAATCCGTAAAATCCTTTTAATAATTCTTTAGTTTCTTGTAACATAATATCCACCTATATTTTTAATTTTATTCTTAAAATTCTATCATAGTATGTATTTATAGTCAATTTCTATAGAATTAGCTATAATTTAATTATTTAAACTTTGTTATTTTAATATCTATGATAGTTCTATAAGAAAATCTTCCTATTAACAATAAAAGGGGCTGTCGCATGAAAGGTCTTGAATTGCCATGCGGCAGTTCTTTTTTACATATTTTCTATAAATTTGTATCTACCCAAGATTTTAACTTAAAAATGTGCATAAGAAATAAAGGTATAAAAATACCTTTTTATAAATGGAATACTTTGTAAAATAAAGATTAAGAAACCTTCTTAAGAGGATGAATATACATGCCACGTTTATTATTCATTATCTTATTGTGTAATTTAGAAATATTATGGGCTAACGCCAAAAGTATATATTCTGAAAGAACATTTTGGTTGCCTCTGCTTAAAAATCTCTTAAAGTTCATATTGTGTTTTATTTGAGCGAAAGCTCCTTCAGCTTAAATACTTCTATTCATTTTAAGCTCACGTCCTTGTACACTAGTAATCCTATCTAAATTTTCTCTTCTTTTTT
>CALFLM010000005.1 GCA_937880075.1 uncultured Romboutsia sp.
ATTAGGTATATTAAGGTATTCACAAAATAAAAAAATACAATTATCTAGATATAATAAAATATATGCATAATTGTATTTCATACTTTTCATTTTAATTTAATATTTTTTCAATTTTTTTATTGTTTAATTTTAAATAGTATATAGTTTTACCATCTATTTTATTTTTATTCATATACTATATAAAAATAATATTATAATATTTAAAGCTATAAATTTAATTAATTAAATTCCATCGTTTAATAATAATTTAAACTATTTAACTTATACTATTTTAATATTATATAAGTTTTATTATTATAGGTATTAAAATAACTGTAATTATTCCCGAAATACCTATAGATAGTCCACTCATTGCACCTTCAACTTCTCCCATTTCTAATGCTTTAGTAGTACCTAATGCATGTGCTGAAGTCCCGAGTGCTATTCCTTTTGCTACGGGATTATTTATTTTTCCTATCTTAAATACTATAGGCGATATAATAGCACCTAGTATTCCTGTTAATATTATAGCTACTACTGTTATCGCTTCTAATCCATTTAATGTTTTTGTCAAAGATATCCCCATAGGCGTAGTTATCGACTTTGGTATTAATGAATTTATTATATCTACATCAGCATTAGTAAAGTGTCCTATTAATTTTATTGATATAAAAGATACTACTACTCCACAACTTATACCAATTAATATTTCTAGTAAGTATTTTTTAAATAAATCAAACTGCTTATACAAAGGCACCGCTAATACAATTGTTACAGGACTTAAAAAGAAGTTTATTCTATCCGCTCCTAATTTATAACTTTCATAAGGAATTTTAGTTATACTTAAAAATAATATAATACCTAAAATAGCTATAAGCAATGGATTAAATATAGGCTTATTAGTTTTTTTCTGTATACATATTCCTATATTAAAAAATAATATTGTAAGTATTATTCCAAAAATTTCTGTATCAAATACATTATACATAATTAATTCTCCTTAGTCTTTTTGTTTATCATAATGTCAACTAATTTACCAGTTACATACATAACTAGAATAGTACTTATAAATATTGTAATTAATAATACAAATAAATTCTCTGATATAAGATCTAAGGATTTAATTAATGAAACTCCTGCTGGTATAAAAAATATAGCCATATTATCTAAAAAGAAATTACTTACTTCATTTATACGTTCTAATTTTATAACCTTAGCTTTAAGTAGTATAAATAATAATATCATTCCTATGATACTACCTGGGATAACAACTACACTTTGTATAAATGAGCTAATATATTCACCTAAAGCCCATAAACATAATATTATTGCCAGTTGATTTAGTATTTTCATATTTGTCTCCTTAAAAATTGTCATAATTTTAAAGCTAAACTTCCTATCAAATAAATAAGTATATTAATCTTATTAATATTTTATTATTTTGTAGAGTATAGTACTCTTATTATTTAGTATTATTTTACTTTGATAAAATTTCTTTTACCTTTGAGTTATTATACATACTCTCTGGAACTTCACTTCTCATTCCATAAAATGTATTTTTAGCATTTTCTAAATCACCATTTTCATAATACAACATTCCTAATTGATAAAAGGCATCATCATAATATTGATCATCTTTATTATACGTATTTATATACTTTTTATAGTATTTTATTGCTTGATCATAATCTTTAGTTTTTTCGCTTAATAGTGCTATTTGGTATATTGATTCCGAAATATGTTTTTTAGTTTTTCCATTTTCAGTTACCTTCTTAAAATATGTTATAGCATCTGTATAATTTTTACTACCCTTTAACTCAACTGCCTTTTGGTATAAATCTTCTTCACTAGCAACTAACATTTCTTGTTTCTTAGCTTCATCTAGTTGCTGATTTGTTTTATCTAATTCCTGATTTTTTTCATTTAGTTGCTGATTTGTTTTATCTAATTTTTCAGAAGTTTCACTTAGCTGATTATCTATCTCTTCTATTTTCTCATCTTTTTTATTTAACTGAGCATTTAGATGTTCTATTTTATTTTTATTACTTATATAATAGGCTACCATACCAATTGCTAGGATAATTGCTATCACACAAATCATAATATTCATTTTAGTTTTAGTTTTAGTCTTTTTCTCAACAATCTCAGTTTCTTCGTCTTTACTATCGATTTTATTTTCAAATAAATGGTTATCTTTATCCACTTGTTCTAGTCTATCTAGGTAATATTCTTTCTTTTTTAAGTTACCAATTTTATCATAAAGTAGTGCCAATATAACATAAGGCTCTATCAAATCTGGATCTTCCTCTATAATATTATTTAAAATATGTATAGATTCTTGATTTAAATCTTCATTTATAAATCTTATGGAATGATTATATCTTCCTAAAAAAACTTTAAACTCATCTGAAGACAATATATCAACATATTTTCTTGATAGTTCATTATTCCCATAACACATGGCCGTATAAAAACTTTCAAATGACTTTGAAAAATCACACTTTAAAAGTTTTAATAATCCTCTTAAATTTAAGATATCCGCGTCTTTTGGATTAAGTTCTAATGCTTTTTCTATGGTTTCTGTAGCTGTAGTAATATAATTTTTCCTTGCCAAATTTAAAGCTTCATTATAATTTTTGTAAGATTCTATTTTTAACTCCTTAGACGTATCCTCTGAGGAACTATTTAATGTATTTTGTAAATTAAGTATAGTTTCTTCTTTATAATTAGTAGTAACATAACTTTGCTTTAATGCTTTTAGAGTTTCATTGCTTTCTTCTTCATCTATATTAAAAAATGTTAGGTCTGATTTATATTCTTGTATTAAAGATATATCTAGACTCTTTTTATCCATCATTCTTATATCATTTATTATACTTTTACCTAAAATAATAATCTCCTCCATTTCTATATAATTAAGATATCACATTTACTATACCAAGTCAAAACTATACATTTTTTGATATTTTTCTATGCATAAAAATAAAATGACCTTAATTATTATAAAGGTCATTTTGTATAAATCTTTATTTTATATTTCATTTTAATGATTGGTAATTTATTTCTCTTCAACTAAGATTAACTTATATATTATTAGAAGATGATACATATTCAGAAAGTGTATCCATTGTTCCAACTTCTACTATACATTGTTTTTGATTAATCTAATACACACCTTCTCATTAAACTAGCTTTAATTATTAAAGCCTGTTAGAAACATGCTTAATAAGCTTTTATTCCGTCATTATATACTGAATACACCTTTTCAGTGTACATATTAATAATATAGACTTCTTTTTTCTTAAATAGTCCTTTATTAACAACTTTATAATAGTATATATCTCCTTCATTTTTTAGCTTTTTATCTACATCAACTTTATTATTTATATATTTATCTATTTTATCCTTTGATATACTTATAATATTTTTATATTTATTTTGTTTTTCTTCTAATTTTTTCTCTAGTATAAATTGTGCCTTTTCTTCACTTATTGCAAATTGAATACTTCCATCTGATATAACCCTAAAATATCCATCACTATAGTTAGTTTTATAATCCTTATTCAAATCTTTATAAGAATATATTTTTTTAGATTCTGCATCAATTAACACTTCATCTATTAAAGTATCATGCTCATACACTTCTGTATAATAATACTTCTTATCATTTACCATCTGTTGAAATGAATTTATAGATAAGTTTTCTTTCTTCTTCTCACTTTTTTTAGCAATTAAATTCAGTATATCATCAGTAGTTAGCGTATACATAGATAAATTAGTTTGGTATTGTTTTTCTAGTTCTAATATAGTTTCATCATCTATATAATATTCTTTAATATAATCTATATATTGTAGTGCTTCTTCATAATTTCCATTTTTATTAGCTTCCTTTGATTTTTCTATGTAGTAATTATACATAAGCTCTATACATTCTTTTTTATTCTTATTAGCTAATTCATAGTATTTTTTATCAACTTGTAAAACTTTATCATAAGAAGTTATAGCTTCATAATATTTTTTATCAGCCTGATCCTTTAATGCAGATTTATATAGTTTTCTTGATTGATTTATTTCTTCTATATTATTTTTGTAAATGTCTAAGCTATTTGCCATACCATTTATAATAGAAGCAGTATTTATATATGATATTGCGGTATCATATTTTACACTTTCTTCTTTATACATTTCATCTACTCTCTTTGCCTGATTTATTATCTTATTTAAATCTACATTTATATTTTCTAAGGCATTGATAGTATTTATAAGACCTATATATTGTTCTTTTGATATTTGTCCTACTATATATTTATCTCCACTATCAAGAAGTAACTTATTTATCTTTTTAGAAACTGATTTATTAAATCTATTCATTTTAGATTTTGAAAATTCTTTTTCCCAGTCTTCATAGTTATTAAGTGCAATTGAATATTTTCTTTGTTCTATATTTTTAACAAAAATATTAGAATTTCTTGAAACACTTAACTCGTCACTACTTACTAAAAATATTATAGCTAAAACCATAAATCCTAATATTGAAAGTGAAATTGTTATTATAGTCTTTTTCTTAGAATCTATAAAATCTATCCACTCGTCAAATTTTTCCTTAAGATTCATAAATTTTTTCCTTTCTTAAGCTTAATAATTTATTTAATTCAAACATTTATTAAATTATAGCATATATATTCATTATTAACCAGATTCAGTAAGTAGTTATTTATTTTTTGGTAATATAAGTCTATTTCTGAAACTTTATACAATAAATACAATACTTATATCATCATGTGTTATATTTTTACTTATACTATTTAAATAATTAACATACGTATTAAATAGCATAAATCTTGAAAAAATACTTTTATTATATTTCTGTAAAGTACTTTCTATACTGTTAAATAAATCAAACTTATTTTTAAATGCATTTGAATAACCATCTGTAAATAAAGCTATACTAATATTTTCTTTTTCTATTTTTTCTAACAAATACATCATATGTCTATACTCACCTTCTCGTCCCAAAGAATCAACTGTTAAATTATTTCTATTATCTATTACACACTTATATTCATTTTTTCTTTTAAGTACTATATCTCCATCCCCTAATTTTAAATATAATATAAACTTATCTGTTATTAAAACTGATAAAAGTGTTGTAGAATACTTCATATATTCTATTTTAAATACATTAGGATAATTTTTCTTATAGTGTTCTTCAACTAAAAATTTCCATCTATTATCTATCTGCCTTTGAATTTCATAATTTATTAGCTTTTCTTCTAATTTCTCTACTTCCATATCAAACTTCTCGCTAAGAACATCTATTGATGCTTCACATGCAAATCTAGCACCCTCTGAACTATGTTTAAAAAAAGTTGTACTGTGACCATCTGCAACTGAGCATATAATATATTTATCATCTTCTTTATAATCAATATAGTCTTGAGATTTAGACCCTCTAACCAAGTTTTTATATCCTATTACACTATTTTTTATTATATTAAATTTCATTGTATCCCCCTCCTACCTTTATAATTATTTTTTATTATAAAATTTTATAAATTATAACGTATTAAATAAAATTTTTATTAAAAAAAGACACAGCATAATTATATTTAGCTGCGTCTTAAGATATTTTTCGTCTAGCTTTGGGCTGATATTCCACTTTTTTATTTGTTCTTACCATCTTACTCTTTACAGGCTTTTTAACCTTTTTAGAATAGAATATTTTCTTACTATCAAATAAGGTTAATGCTACTGTAAATCCTGCTGTTAATATACCAAATAAAAGTAAATAAAAGTTTAATCTTATAAATATACCCATTACTGCATTTATTATCATAAGTGTAAATATTAAAGAAAAACATATAATAGCTGACATAATAAGTATTTTACATACTTTTTTCAATTCATTCACCCCATATACTAACAATTATTTACATAAATTATATTATTAAATATATCAAATTTAGTTAAATATTTCAATTATTATTGTTTTTTTTGTAAATTTTTTTTTAAATATAATTATTCTATTGAGTAACAATACCACTTTATTATTAATACAATAAAAATAGGTAAATTTTATATGAGGGGTGATTTATGTGGCGAGTCTTCCTAGTTTAGGGTCAAAAGCTCCGGACTTTAAAGCTAATACAACTAATGGACCTATAAAACTATCTGATTATACAGGTAAGTGGGTTGTATTATTTTCTCATCCTGGTGACTTTACACCAGTATGTACAACAGAGTTTTTATGTTTTACTAAATATTATAATGAATTTAAAAAAAGAAATACAGAAATTATAGGACTTAGCGTTGATAGTAATAGTTCTCATCTTGCATGGATATATAATATATTCCAATTTACAGGAATGGAGATTCCATTTCCTATAATAGAAGATAGAGATATGTCTATAGCAAAACTTTATGGAATGATATCAAAGCCTATGAGCAATACTTCTACAGTAAGGTCTGTATTTATTATAGATGATAAACAAATACTAAGAACAATTCTTTATTATCCTTTAACTACAGGTAGAAATATACCAGAAATATTAAGAATAATAGAGGCTTTACAAACTAGCGATAGGGATAATGTAGTAACACCTGCAAATTGGTTTCCTGGAATGCCAGTTATACTACCATATCCAAAAACATATAAAGAACTAAAGAATAAAGTAAAAAAATGCAATACCCCTAATGATGATTCTTCTTGCATGGATTGGTATCTTTGTTTTGTTCCAGATAAAAATTATAAAAAAACTGAATATAAACCTAAAATTAAAACACATAACTCTAAAAACTCTAGACCTGAAATTACCAATCCTAAATTTCAACCTGTAACTATTGACTACTGTCCTAATGTTAACCCAATAGTTATGGAATATGTGTTAGGAAATCCAGAAAATGTCGATGCTCAACTTTTGGATGCTGTAATTTATGCCTTTGTTGAAATAAATCCTGATGGTACTTTATACGTTCCTACACCTAGATTCTTAAGACAATTAGTAAATTTAAAATCAGAAAAACCAGGATTACAGGTAATAGCAGCTATAGGTGGATGGGGAACAGATGGCTTCTCTGATGCAGCTGCAACTCCTACCTCTAGATATAATTTTGCTAGGCAAGCTAAACAACTTATGAATCAATATGGTTTAGATGGTATAGACATAGACTGGGAGTATCCAGGAAGTAGTGCAGCTGGTATAAAATCAAGCCCTCAAGATAAGGAAAATTTCACATTATTGCTTACTGCATTAAGAGATGTACTTGGAGATGATGCTTGGTTAAGTGTTGCTGGTACTGGTGATAACGCTTATATAAGAACTAGTGCCGAGATAGATAAAATAGCTCCACTTATAACTTACTTTAACCTTATGAGTTATGACTTTACAGCTGGAGAGACAGGAGAAAATGCTAGAAAACATCAAGCTAACCTTTACCCATCCGATCTTTCATTACCTGGATACAGCGTTGATGATATGGTAAATAATCTTATTGAAGCTGGTATGCCATCAGAAAAAATATTACTTGGAGTACCTTTTTATGGTCGTTTAGGCGCTACTATAACTAAATCTTATGATGATCTTAGAAAAGATTATATAAATAAAAATGGATATGAAATTAGATTTGATAAACAAGCTCAAGTCCCTTACCTTGTAAAGGATGGTAAATTTGCAATGTCCTATGATAATGCTCTATCTATTTTCTTAAAGGGACAATATGTTCTTAGAAATTGCCTTGGTGGAATTTTCTCCTGGACATCAACTTATGACCAAGCAAATATTTTAGCAAAATCTATGAATGAAAGTATTTATGACCCTGACGAATTGAAAAGTGAATTAGAGCAAGTATTTGGCCAATTCTAATTAACTTTAATAATTTAGTATTACAAAATAAAAAGTCTTGCTTAATTTGCAAGACTTTTTATATTCCTATAGCAGCTTTTGCAAGCTTATCTGCCTCTTCATTGTATCTATCACCACTATGAGCTTTAACCTTTATAAACTCTACATGTAATTTATCCTTTATACTATCATAAAAATTCTTATACTCTATAGTACCTTCTTTATTAGCCTTCCATGAACCAACACACCACTTTTCTATTCCCTCATAATCAAAGTATAATTTTAAATATTTTATGTTATTGTCTACACAATATTTCATTGCCATTTTTGATGCTTCTATTTCTCCAGCTACATTTCTCATGCCTACTAATGACTTTTCATTTCCTTTTACACTATATATTTTTTCTACTATATCATTTCTTAATATAACCACACCTGATCCATATTCTCTTATTGCATGTTCATAGCTTCCATCTACATATGCTTTAACAAAATCCCCATTTTCCACTTTAACTTCTTTTTTAACTCCAATATATTCATATGCTTCATCTAACGTTTGAAAGCTTTTATATTTTGCTCCTGAAAAGCCATTAACCTGCTTTTTACATTCGTCCCACGTATTATATACTCCTACTTTATACCCTTTTTTTACAGCATAAAATTTTTTCTTACTCAAATTAACCACTCCTATTAATTTAGTATCTTTATAACATATATAAAAAGTTTATACACTACAATAATTCTATATTATTAATATAAATTTTTAAAGTTTATTTTATATAGTCTAGAACTTTTGTTAAATTTATACTTTCAATATATAAATATTAATGCTATAATAACTCATAAGTAAATATCGAATATACCTAAATGATAGAGGTTGCATTATTAATCAGTAATTTTGTGGAGCTAAGCACGATGAAGCAAAATAAAAGGTAATAATGCCGAAATATATAAGTAATGCTTTAAGCTTATATGTTGGGGTTATATAAAATATATATAACACTGTCACATTAATTTGTGGAGGGCTATCTTTAGATTAAGTAAATTAAAACTATATTTTTAATATTTTTTTGATACTTAAGTCTAGGATAAGTCTATCCTAGGCTTTTTTTAATCCCTATTTTCCTCATCAACTGGTTATATTCGAAATATAACCAGGAGGAGATTGTAATGAAAAAAGAAAAAAGAGAGGCATCTTTATTTGATGCACTTTTATGTTTAGGATTTTTAGTAACAGTACTTGTTACGTCATTAGTATTTTTAAAAGAATATGAAATTTCTGCTCATATACCACTTTTAGTAGGTGGAATATTTACTGCAGGTATTTCTATATTTAAATTAGGTTTTACATGGAAGGAATTAGAGGAAGGTATATTATCTACAATAAATACAACAATGCCATCAATTCTTATTCTATTAATTGTTGGTGTTTTAATAGGTACTTGGATTATATCAGGTATCGTTCCTAGTATGATATATTATGGTCTTAATATTTTATCACCTAGTATATTCTTAGTTGCAACAACTATAATCTGTGCTATAGTATCAGTTGCTACAGGTTCATCTTGGACTACTGCTGGAACTATAGGTATAGCTCTTTTAGGTATAGGTAGTGCTTTAAACATTCCATCACCTATAATAGCTGGTGCTATTATATCTGGCGCTTACTTTGGAGATAAAATGTCTCCTTTATCAGATACTACAAATTTAGCCCCTGCTATGGCTGGAACTAATCTATTTGATCATATTAAACATATGTTATATACTACTACACCTGCGCTTGTTATATCATTAGTACTTTACGGTGTAATCGGATTTAAATATGCAGGTTCTAATATTGATACTAGCCAAATAATTAAAATACAAGATACATTAATTAATAATTATAATACATTATCTCCATTACTTCTTTTAGTTCCTGTTTTAGTTATAGCTTTAGTTATCTTAAAAGTTCCAGCAATACCTGGACTTATAGTCGGAGTTTTATTAGGAGCTTTTATTGCTATTATATTCCAAGGAGCTTCATTAGCTGATGTATTTATAGTTGCAAAAGGTGGATATGTTTCTTCTACTGGAATGGAATTTGTAGATTCACTTTTAACTGGTGGTGGGCTTGATAGTATGCTGTCTACAGTATCTCTTATGATTTGTGCTTTAACTACTGGTGGTATATTAGAAAAAACAGGTATGATTGAGGCCTTAGCTAAGTTTATATTAAAGTTTGCAAAAGGAACTTTTGGACTTATATTTGCGACAATATTTACAGCTATAGGAACTAATTTAGCTATAGCTGACCAATACTTAGCTATAGTTATTCCAGGTAGTATGTATAAAGATGCGTTTAAAAAGCAAGGTTTAGATGCTAAAAACTTATCTAGAGCTTTAGAAGATAGTGCAACTATCACTTCTCCACTTATTCCTTGGAATACATGTGGTGCATATATGTCTGCTACTCTTGGTGTAGGATGTTTTGCATTTTTACCATTTGCATTTTTCAACTTACTTTGCCCAATAATTTCATTAATATACGGTGCAACTGGAATAACTATAGAAAAAATTAAAGATGACGAAAATTCTAAGGTTATTGTATAAAATAAGACATTGCTTGTAGGCAATGTCTTATTTTATTAACTTACAATATTTAATAGGATTTTTCATTCTTGCGTATATTTTTTTATATATTCTAAATACTAAATACTAAAGATATATAAAGGAGATCTAGTTAATTATGAAAAAATCTATACTGTTTATACCAGTTCTTATTTCTTTATCAATAATTGGATGTACTACAAATTATAGTAAAACCTCTTTGGATAAAGTAATACATCAAGCATCATTAAATATTGATAAATTAATAAATAATAATTTTATATTTTAAACTTATAAAGAGGTGATTTTTATGAAAATCAAAAAGTCTAGCTCTAAACGTTATCTTTTTATAGGCTTATTTGCAATCATATGCACAGTAGCAATTAGTGGTAATTTATATCTGTTAAATAAATCTAAAGCTAGAATTTCAGATCCACAATCAGCTACTTATGAATATAATTGGTATTTTAATCCAAGAAATGATGGAAAACAACCAGAACCTATAAAAGAAGCTTCTTTTTTCAGTAAATATAACTCCTATTATGTTGGAGATCCAAATGAAAAGGTAATATATCTTACATTTGATGCAGGGTATGAAAATGGAACAACTGAAAGTATCTTAGATACATTAAAAAAACATAATGTTAAAGCTCATTTTTTCGTAGTCGAAAGTTATATAAAAAATAATCCTGAACTAATAAAAAGAATGGTAAATGAAGGTCATTTAGTTTGTAATCATTCTAAAAATCACTTATCTATGCCTAAAATTACTGATTTTGAAAAGTTTAAATCAGAAATCACTGGTGTAGAAAAAGCTTATAAAGAGTTAATAGGTAAAGATATGCCAAAATATTTTAGACCTCCTATGGGTAAATTTAGCGAACAGTCATTAAAGTATACTCAGGACTTAGGATATAGCTCTATATTTTGGAGTTTTGCTTATGTAGATTGGTATAATGATAAGCAACCAACCCATGAATATGCAAAAGATAAAATATATACAAGAACTCATCCCGGTGCGATAGTTTTACTTCATCCAAACTCAAAAACTAATACTGAAATATTAGATGAAGTTATAACTCATTGGAAAGAAGAAGGATATTCTTTAAAAACCTTAGATTATTTAACTAAGGATAAAGGTAAAAATTAGATTTAACATTAAAAAGGATGCCCCATAATATAAGGCATCCTTTTTAAGAATCTATAAATATATTTCGCCCTCTAAAATCAGCTACCCAGTAAGGCTTGTATATACTTTTAATATCTACTATATTAATTTGTACATTAATTTTATCAATACTATCATACCTTAATCTATCAGTTAGCCTAATTATTATTTCTTTTTTTACAACATTGACTAAATCATCTTCATTAATTTTACTTTCTCTTATACACGATTTAGAAATATATTTATTTAAAGTATTAGGAATTTTATCTATAGATTCACTACGACCATTATAAGTATTAACTAGCATTGTTATGGTTTCTTTTTTAGTTTCACTTCTAAATATTCTATTATTTTTTTTCTTACTTATAACTTCATATACTAATACCTTAAACTCTATATATTCTAATTTTATACCTCCTATAGAACTGTTAAATTGAAATACTTTGCTAACTAAAGGTATTTTATTTAATATATACTTTTTAGCTTCATTTTTTGTTTTCTCTGTATCGATAACTTCTACCCTCATATAACACCCACTTAGATAAATTTTCATCTTATAGTAAATTATATTAAAGTACCCTATTATTTCATGTATGTATATAAAAAAAATACACATTATAAGTAAGATATTTTTAATAATGGAGGTAACAAAATGCCTGGATGTATAACTCATTATATTTTTGCAAAAGATTGTTTTGATAAATTAGATAATAATAATTTAAAAAATATATTATCTAAAAATATTAATATATATTTATTAGGCAGTTGTGGACCAAACTTTTTTGAATATTGCAATAATGTGCCTAGTATATTTTCTAAAAATTTAGCAAATATTAGTAACTTAATACATAATAAAAATATAAATTTATTTTTTGAAGAAATGATAAATTATTCTGTAAACAATCCTTATATAAAATGTATATTTCATCAAAATAACTTTACTGATATTTCTATATCATATTTTTGTGGTTTTTTATCTCATTATATACTAGATAGATCTATTCATCCTTATATATTTTATTTACAATTAAATTTAAAAAATCAGTATAAGCTAAAATCTAATACTTCTTTACATAAAAGTATAGAAACTCATATAGATTCTTTACTTATTTATAAATTAAAAGATTCTATACCTAAGGATTTTATAAAAAATATAAATATAAATTTATCAAGTAGTGAAATGTTAATACTATGCGATATGTATAATTTTTTATTAAAATCTGTATTTAATAAAAATGTATCTTATAATGATGTAAGTAAGTCCTTATCTACATTTAAACAAACTCAAATTAGACTTATTTACTCTAATAGTATTTACTCTAAAGTATATTTATTTATTAAAAATTTGTTGTGTAAAACTGGTTATATAGAAAATAAAACTTACTCTAAGCATACTAACTGTTTTAACGATTTATTAAATGAAAAAAAATCAACTTGGATAGACCCCTTTTCTAAAGAAGAATATAATAAGTCTTTAATAGATATTTATTATGATAGTGAACGCTTATATCTAGAAATTGTAAATATATTCTATCAATATACACACAATAATAAAAAAATGGTGGATATAATAAATAAAATAGAAAATAAATCATATATAACTAATCAAAACTTTAATACAAGCTATAACATTAATTTATAATCACGTAATATATAAAAAGGACTGATGAGAATGAAATTAAAAAAATTAATAATTAGTTTATTCTTTATTTTATTATTTTATTTTAGCTTTCACTATTTAGATAGTTTATCAACAAATGATACTACTGTAAGTTATATTAATGCAGATAATGAAGGACCTGTTATTAATAGTTTATCTCCTGATAAATGTGAACAGTTTATAGTAGCAAAGCCCGATATAAAAATAAGTTATAAAGATGAAAGTGGTATAGATACTTCATCAGCAAAATTATTTGTAAATTATAAAGATGTTACAAAAAAATGCACTATTACTGATAGTTATATATATTATTCACCAGAAAGTAAGTTTAAAAGAGGAAGTCAAATAATACGACTTGAAGTATCTGATATATTAAAGAATAAAAGTGAATATGAATGGTATTTTACAGTTGGAACACCTATATACAATCATTATAGAGGATTAATACACTCTCATACTAGTGCAAGTGATGGCCATGGTAGTTATAATGATGCATATTATTTGGCTAGAGATAAAGCTAAATTAGACTTTTTTGCTATAACAGAACATTCTAATTTACTCGATAATCATTTAGACTGTACTATTAATGATGCATCACCTAGCTTAAAATGGAATGATTTAATAAAGTCTAGAGATTTATTTAATGAAAAAGATAAATTTATAGCTCTTAATGGATTTGAAATGACGTATCCATTTAAAGTTAAAAATCCAATTGGTCATATAAATGTATTTAATTCTAATGGCTTTATATCTTCCGAACTTCCTAATATGAGTCTAGAAAATTTTTATGACTTATTGTATGAACAAAATGATTTAATTGGTCAATTTAATCATCCAGGTAAAAAATTTGGTACATTTAATGATCTTAAATACTCTGCTCATGGAGATTATGTTATGTCTCTTATTGAAGTCGGAAATGGATATAGTAAGGATATGTCTAAAAATATAAGATCTCATGATATGTATCAATTGGCATTAGATAACGGATGGCATCTTGCTCCTACTTGCAATCAAGATAATCATAGAGTTGATTTTGGTATTGCAAATGAGTTTAGAACTGTAATTTTAGCTACTGATTTAAATAAGGATGCTTTATATGATTCTCTTAGAAATATGAGAGTTTATGCTACTGAAGATAAAAATATAAAAATTGATTATAGTATAAATAATTTAACTATGGGTTCTACTATAAAAAATACCTCAAAACTGAACTTCAATATAAGTGCAATAGACTCTGATGAAAATGATAAAATAAATGAAATTCAAGTTATATCTAATAATGGTGAAATAATAAAAAGTAAAAACTTTAATTCTAATTTGGCTAAGTTAGAATTTTCTTTAAAATCAAAGAAAAATAAATTTTATTATATAAAAGTTATACAAAATAATGATAAAATATCAGTTACCGCTCCTATCTGGATTGAGTAAAAAATTCGCTTCTCTCATTTTACAAACGATATATCTTTGCTCTTGCTACAGATACATCCGTTTTTCAAAAAATTATGATGTTACAAATTATCAAAAACATAATATTTTTAATACATTAGTATATAAAATAAACTGATTGGCAATTTGCTAATCAGTTTATTTTATATTTAGATACGCATAGTTTATATCTTTAACTATACAATCATTTATAAAGTCAATTCTATATTTAAATAAAGGCCCATCTACGACAAAAGTATGATACTCTCCATTTTCTCCACAAGCATCTGCTCCTGTTGACTTTATATCATCCATAATTTTTCTATTAAGCTCTTTACCTAAAAATTCTACACCCATATATTTTAAGTTTACTGTATTTATTATTGTTGTAAATCCACTATCTATAAATTCATAAACTAAATCTTCCCTATTTTGTTGCCACAAAGGAAGTTTCGCTTTTATACAAGCATTCTTACATCTATCTACATCCCATTTTTTATGTAGCTCTATATCTATATCTCCAAAAACGCACATTGTAGCTCCCATATCTTTAGCCTTAATCAAAGCTTCTTCAAATTTTTTTTCATAGTCATTTACATCACATTCAACTAACAAAAGTGGTATATCTAAACTTTTACTAATTCTATGTAAAAATTCATTACTTAAACCATGTGTCCAAGATTTTTCTTGATTCTTTTTTACTGTAGTTAAAAGAGCAATTGGCTCATAACCTTTTTTTATCATTCTGTACAATGCTAATATGCTATCTTTTCCTCCACTAAATGACATTATAAATTTTTCTTTAGTCAATTTCTATATCCCCCTACATTGTTATTATATTTGATTAATTTAGTATAAAAAATGTTCCTACAAATAATAAAATAGCTCCTATATAATTATATAAATGCATAGTTTCTTTATATATATGTGAATCTATAAAAAATCCTACTATCATTTGTGATACTACTATTAATGTAAGTGTTTTTGATACACCTAAATTAGGTATGGCTTTTACAGTAAAATAAATTACAAGCCCTCCTAAAACTCCACCTAAAAGTAATTTAGGATTTATATCATTAAAGGTTGCTAATGTTTTTAAATTTCCAGTTAAACATATATTTATAAAGAAAAATATGGATCCTACAATTAAACTTATAAATGTTGCTACTAATGCCGTTGTATTTTTTTCAAGCTCTCCATTTATAAAAGCTTCTAAAGATGTTGACACTCCAGCTAATGTTGCAAATATTATCGCAAATATATTTTTCATTCTCTACCTCCAAACTTACGAATTAATAAATTTTATGATACAAGCTATTTATTAATACCTAAATTTGAAGTTTACAAAAATATAATTATATTTTCTATTAATATAAAATTATCATAGTATCTTAGTCTGTTCAATGATTTTATTTATATACACTTGTATCTATATGCTTTTCATAAATCTTATTTCCATCTTTATCATATCCATAAAGATAAGTATTTGCAACATTTACACTAACATAACTTACCGGTTTATACTCTATTCCTTTTAAGGCATCTTCATTTGACCAAATTTCTATAGTTAGTTTTCCATTTGAAGCTTTAGTATTTATTACAAGTGGATATTCATATGTATTTTTGAATTTATAATCTATACTTCCACTAGCTAATGTTGCATCTAACCCCCTTGGAACGTAGCTTACTGCCTTTGAATGATTTCTTCTTTCTGTAGGTAGTATACCTGCATTAAGTTGAGTATTATAAAGTGTCGATGAAACTTGACAAACTCCACCACCTATACCATCTACAAGTTTACCATTACTTATAACTGGTGCATATTTGTATCCATTAGATGCAATTACAGGCCCAACAGCATTTTCATAAGAAAATTCTTCTCCTGGCATTAAAAGTAAATCATCAATTTTGTTAGCTGCATTCTCTATATTACTACCTCTAGAATTACCACTTCCATATGTAGTTGTGTATGTAGATACTTTATAATTTATTAATTTTAAATCATCCATTGATATTTTAAGACTATCTTTTATAAGTTTTGCATTTATTATTATATTCTCTTCAAGTAAGTTTATTGAGTTTATGCTTTCTTTTATATCATTATATAAAGCTTCTTCATCAAGTTTGAATCCATCTTCTCCCTCTTTATAAGATATTTTATCATCATTTATTATTACTTTAGGCTCAACACATTCTATATTAACATCTTGTGCTATTTCATCTTTAAGGTCATTAAAATTTTTTTCATCTATTTCTATGTATAAATTATAATTTGTAGCTTTTTTACTTGTTATAGATATAAATTTTGAAAGTATATTTTTTTCATTCTGATTTTTTATTATATCTTTATATAATTTATCATTATTATATTTTGATGCTAAATTCTTAATTTCTATACCATACCTTTTATTATTTATATTTATTTGAACTTTCTTATCTTCTATATTTTTTTCAATTTTATTAAGCCTGCTTAAAAGTTCTTCTTTTTCTAAATTAGATATATCCTGTTCATAAACTAACGTACCTGGAAAGATTTTATTTTCATATTTAGATATAGTTTTCCCAATATATATCGCTAACAATAATACTACTATACTTCCAATTAATATAATATTTCTTGTTTTCTTTTTTAATTTAAATCTACTTTCTATTTGATTTTTATCTATTGTATCTTCATTGATATCGATGTCTTCTTTATCTATTAAATCTTCATCATTTTCAAATTCAACTTCTATATTTTCTATTTTTGATTTATTACATTCTTTAGTCCTATCAATACTTGTATTAAATATCTGATTTTCTTTATCTATTTCATCATTGTTATCTTCATTTGATATTTCAATTTCTTTTTCCATATCTTTATCTGTTAAATCATTTTTTTCGTTAGCTTCACTATCTTTTTCTTTATCATATTCATCTTTATAGTCTTTGATTTCTTTCCCCATATATACCCTCCCACATTTAATAATTTATACTTATAAAGATTATTAAAGAAATTTAGCCTATATTCATAAATAATGTTACAGTGTTGAAACCTTATTAGTGGGTATATATAGTTTGTATATATATTTTAATTATGGTAATATAATTTAATATAATTAATCGTAAAATACATTAGAAGAAGGTGATGAATTTGACTAAATTTAAATATGCTTTTGACAATAAAAGATATCATACATGGAATTATTATCTTAGAAATACATTTGGTGAAAAAGTATTCAAAGTATCTATAAATGCAGGTTTTACTTGCCCTAATATAGATGGAAAAGTTGCATTCGGAGGATGTACTTATTGCAGTAAAGAAGGTTCTGGAGACTTTGCCGGAAACCCTAAGGATAACCTTATAAAACAATTTGATGATATAACACAAATGATGCATAAAAAATGGCCTAATGCTAAATATATAGGGTATTTCCAAGCTTTCACTAATACTTATGCTCCTGTTGACGTTTTAAGAGAAAAATATGAAACTATACTTGCTCTTGATGATGTTATAGGACTTTCTATATCTACAAGACCTGATTGTTTAGAAGATGATGTAGTTGAATATTTAGGTGAACTTAACGAAAGAACAAATTTATGGGTTGAACTAGGACTTCAAACTATACATAACTCTACATCTAAATTAATAAATAGAGGTCATGATTATGATGAATTTTTAAAAGGACTAGAAAAGCTAAAGGCTAAAAATATAAAGGTCATAGTGCATATAATCAATGGACTTCCAGGAGAAGACTATAATATGATGATGGAAACAGCAAAAGCGGTTGCTAATATGGGGGTTGATGGTATAAAAATACATTTACTTCATGTTATAAAAGATACTCCTATGGAAAAAATGCTTCAAAAAGGTATGCTAAACTTAATGAATAAAGAAGAGTATATAAATTTAGTTTGTGATCAGCTCGAAATTCTACCTGAAACTATGATTGTTCATAGACTTACTGGAGATGGTAAGAGAGATGAACTTGTCGGCCCTTTATGGAGCTTAAAAAAATGGGAAGTTTTAAATGCAATTGATGATGAATTAAAAAAACGTAATTCTTATCAAGGTATAAAATATGATAAGTAATATTTTAAAAAGAGTACTTATAATTTTTAATTATTAAGTACTTTTTTATTATCAGCTGTTCTATACAAAGAAAAGCCAAACTTAAATGATATTTAAGTTTGGCTTTTATATTAATTAAAAAGAGATATCTAATTTAAAATTAAGCTTGCTTTCCAAAATGTCTTTCTAATAATCCTAAGAATGCTTTACCATGTCTAGCTTCATCTTTACACATTTCATGAACTGTATCATGTATAGCATCTAATCCTAATTCTTTAGCTTTCTTAGCTATTTTTAATTTTCCTTCAGTTGCTCCGTATTCAGCTTCAACTCTAGCTTTTAAGTTAGCTTTAGTATCAGCAACTACAACTTCACCTAATAATTCAGCAAATTTAGCAGCATGTTCTGCTTCTTCAAATGCTATTCT
>CALFLM010000006.1 GCA_937880075.1 uncultured Romboutsia sp.
ATTAAATAATATTCAAAATCCAAATTTAATATATCCAGGTCAAGTACTAAAAATACCATCAAATGATAATAATTCACAAGAAAAACCTACGAAAACTTATACAGTAAAAAGTGGAGATACATTAAGTGAAATAGCTCAAAAATTTAATACAACAGTAGAAAAATTAGTAGAATTAAATAATATTCAAAATCCAAATTTAATATATCCAGGTCAAGTACTAAAAATATATTAATTATTGTTGTAATTTAAAGTAATAAAAGCATTATAAAAAACAAAAAAGTTTTATAAAAAATATTATCATAAATTATGATAATATTTTTTTGTAATAAGATATAATTAGAATAAAGTTACTATATATTATTAGTTCACACTAAATTCATAAAAATAGGATACAATATTTTTATAAATAAATAAAAAGGGAGATGAAGATATGAATGCATCGATATTAGTCATAGAAGATGACTATAATATACAAGAACTTATAGTAGAATTTTTAGGATCTCAAGGTTACAATGTAGATTTTGCAAGTGATGGATTAGAAGGTATATCTAAATTCAAGCAAGGAAATTATGATTTAATAATATTAGATATAATGATGCCAAATTTAGATGGATACTCAGTATGTAAAATGATTAGACAAAATTCAAAAGTGCCAATAATATTTCTAAGTGCATTAAACGAAGAAGAAAATCAAGTAAAAGGATTTGAATTAGAGTGTGATGACTATATAACTAAATCATTTTCATTTAATCTTTTAATAAAAAGGGTAGAAGCTGTTTTAAGAAGAAGTTTAAAAATAACTAGTGAAGAATCATTGTACTTTGAAGATTTAAAACTTAATTTAAATACATATACAGTTGAAGTTGAAGGCGATACAATAGAACTTACGTTAAAAGAATTTAATATATTAAAGACTTTAATAGAAAAATATCCGCAAGTTATAACAAGAGAAGGATTACTTGATTCGATATGGGGATATGATTACTATGGAGATACAAGAATAGTTGATGCTCATATAAAAAACCTAAGAAAGAAAATTAAGCTACAATATATAAAAACTGTAAAAGGAATAGGGTATACACTTGAGAAGAGTATTTAATAAATTAGAAAATATAAATATAAAGTACAAGTTATTTTTAATAACCACAGGACTTTTAGTAGCACTTGCTATAATAATATATATGATATTATATTTTTTATTACCTACATACTATCATAAGTATAAGATAGATCTTTTGGATAAAAGTGTAAATGTATTATGTGAAAACTCACCTAAGTATGATACAAATCATTTACAAGAAAGATTATATTATATGTCTAAAAATCAAAATTTATCGATTATATTGAAAAATTATAATGGCAAAATATTATATGGGAAAAATGAAATTGTATTATCAAGATATAGTAAGTATATGCTAGGAAAAGCTCAAGATGATGAATATCATGTAACAGTTCCTATATATACTAATGACTCTATAATGCCTTATACACTAGATATAGTAATGCCTCTACAACCTATAGATGAGGCTAATCAAGTAATAAGACAATTAATGCCATTTATATTAATAGTTGCACTTTTAATAGGCGCAATAGGGGCATATATTTATTCAAAGGTAATAACAAAACCACTTATACAAATTATAGAAAGTGAGAGAGAGGCAGAAAATAGAAGAAAAGACTTTGTAGCAACAATATCTCATGAACTAAAAACTCCTATAACCATAATTAGCGGTCAACTTGAAGGTATGATGTATAATATTGGAAAATATAAAGATAGAGATACATATTTAAAAAAGTCATATGAATCAACACAAGAACTAAGAGATTTAGTTAATGAAATGATAGAAGTATCAAAGAATGAAATATTAGAAACTGACTTATCTTTAACTAAAGTTAATCTTAGTAGTATTTTAGAAAAGCTTATAAAAAAACATCAGTTTCTAATAGAAGAAAAGAGTATGAATGTAGTACTTAAAATAGAAAATGATATTTACATAAAGTGTGATGAACCAAGAATTGAAAAAGCTATAAACAACATAATAATAAATGGTATAAAGTATTCTCCAACAGGTGAAAGTTTAATAGTAAGATTGTACAAGAAAAACTATAAAGGCAATAAAAAAAATAATCAATATAGAGTATATTTAGAAATTGAAAACACTGGTGTTACTATAGAAAAAAAATATTTAGATGAAATATTTAATCCATTTTTTAGGATAGAAAAATCTAGATCAAGAAAAACTGGAGGAAGTGGTTTAGGACTATATCTAGTAAGTCAAATACTTAAATCACATGGATATTATCATAGTTTAAAGAATAAAGAAAATTCTGTAGCATTTACTATTGAGTTTAAAAATTAGATTTCAAAAACTATTCACAAAAAACTCATATTAAATTCATACAAAAGAGCTATTATATAACTAAAGAAAGAACTAACTTAAAAACCATAATATAATACCTTATTGTAAAATAAACCATACGAACATCCTCCACAATGTTTATTTTGCAAGAAAACCCTATAATTAAACTTTATGGGGTTTTTTATTTACTAAAAGGTCAATTATATATCCCATAATTATAATACCTGGTATATTTATAATTAACCTATAGAATGTAAATTTATATCCAAGAGCTCCAATTTCAAATAATAGTGTAGAAAATTTAGTTACACACCATGCATTTAAAAATATAATTATATTTGAAAATTTAACTCCTTTTTTCATTAAAACAGCAGCAAATGGAAATCCAGCATACATAGGACCGGCAGCAAAAAATGCAAAGAGAAATGACAGAATAATTCCGAGAACTTTAGATTTATCCCCCATATACTTCATAAAATATTCTCGGGGAACCCATTCATCTATAAGTCCGAGTAATATCATGACTGGTGGTAAAACAGATAACATTTGAAGTATGCTAGATTCAATATTCTTAAATGCATAAACTCCAAATTCATTATTGTATATAGAAATTAATATAAGAATAAATAAAAATATTAAAAAATATTTATATCTTTTAATTATTTTTGAAACATTCACTTAAATACACCTCCCATAAAAATAGCAACAATAAATGAAAATAAAAAAGATAAAAAGTTTCTATAAAAAGCAGCTTTTTTACCTATACACTCAGCTTCTAATGGAAAAGTTAACACTCCAACCATTGTAAGTGTAGTAATTAAAGCAGAAACTTGAGAATAGCCAGCACCATTTTGAAGTAAAGTATTACCAGTTGAAAATGCAACGAAAGTTGGCATCATAGTAATAGAACCTATTATAGATGATAAGAATACTCCAAAACTTCCAGAATCCGCTCCAATAAGTTTTGATATTATTTCAGGTTTTAAAATGGCTAATGTTATAGCTATAATTATTACTATAGATAAAAATTGAGGCATTATATTTTCTAAAGATTTAAGACCATTAATAACTGCTTTTTTAGTTTTTTCTTTGTCTTTAAAAAATGATACTAAAGTTAGTATTATACATAATCCGTAAAGAATATAAGTCATTAAAATTATCCCTCCTTTTATATTCATAATATGAAGACTTATAAATAATCGTTAAAGGTTTATATTATATATGTTCTAAAAATAATTCTACATAAGTTATATAGTTTATGTTTACAACTATCTTTAACAGTAAAATAACTTGTATTTATACTATGTAATATTTTAATTAGAAGATATATATAAAATAAAATTATTTATTTTGGGAAAAATAAAAATTAAAAGGAGGGTTTGATATGAGCCATATAAATGATATGAATGACATGAAAAGAGAAGTTAAAAAAACAGCTACTAAAGCCAAATACATGGCAAAAGAAGTAGCAGAAGATGTAAAAGATAATTTTGAAGGTGCAATGAATATAATGGAATCTAAAAAAGATGAATTAGTTGATATGTACGAACAAAAGAAATTTGCATACGATATAAAAAAACAAATGAAAAATGAAATGAAGTAGTAATAATAGGTGTATCAATATGGTACACCTATTATTTTATAAATCTATAAAACTTATTATTTAAGCTAAAAGAAAATTTAGTATAAAATAAAATATTTTAACTTATTATGTAACTTTTTAATAGAATTTTCATATTCTATTATATAACAAAAAGTAATGGGGGCTTATATATGGCTAATAAAAAAAGAAAAAGACCTAATCAAAATAATAAAAATAAGCCAAATAACAAATCTAAAAATAATAAAAATAAACAAACTAACAATAAAAATGAAATTAATGAAAAATTAAAACAAGTATTATTAGAAAAATTAATAGAAAAGCTTAAATAATAAAAATAAAAGCCCGAGTTAAAATTTGGGCTTTTATTTTTATCATTTAATAAAATTTAAAGTTCTAATTAAGAATACATAAATCATATTAAAATATATTTAAAGTTGACTATATGATTATTAAAAAATAAATAAAATAGTTTAAATTTATTAAAAAGTTATGGAATTTTTCCTTATTTTTAAATTATATAGACTTTAGTTAAAATAAGTTTAAAATTCTAAGTTTAAAGATAGTAATCTATTTTTTAGTTCATTCATTATATTAATTTCATCTTCAAGTGTGTTAGCGTCATAAGTTACAGAAAATCTTAAGAAAGATCCACAATCATCCCAAGGAACAGTAGATATTAATGCATTTGATAAAAGGTATAATGTAGCATCTTCTGCAGTTTTAAATTTAATTCCATTTTTGACACCTTTAGGAATAGGCACATAAATATAAAATCCAGCCTTAGGTTTTGTAGCTTCAAAGCCAATTTCTTTTAATGTTTCAGTTAAAAGATCAAGTCTTCTAGAATATCTTTCTCTATTAATATCTACTAAATGATAATTATCAAGTGCAAATACACCTGCTTTTTGTATAGCCCTAAATTGACCAGAATCTGTATTAGATTTTACTACAGAGAAAAGTTTTATAAACTTATCACAACCAACTATAAAAGCAAGTCTCCAACCAGTCATATTGAACGATTTAGACATAGAATGGATTTCTACGCAAACATCTAAAGCACCATCAACAGATAATATACTAAGAGGTTCATATCCATCATAAGTTAGATGACCATATGCTAAATCTGATACAACTAAAATATTGTTTTTCTTAGCAAAATCTACAATATCTTTATAAAATTCATAAGTTGCAACTTGTCCTGTAGGGTTGTTTGGATAGTTTACATAAATTATTTTAGCTCTTTTTAAAATATCACTAGGGATGTTTTTTAAATCCATATAGAAGTTATTTTCTTTGCAAAGTGGAAGGTTATAGATTTCTCCGCCTAAAAGCTTTGTATAAGTTGCTAAAGTTGGGTAGGTAGGAGATGGCATTATGCATATATCACCAGGGTTTATAAAGCATATCGGTATCATAGCAAGTATAGATTTAGATCCTATTCCGTGCATTATATTAGATGTAGTAAGATTATCTATACCATATACATTATTTAAATATCTACAAGCTGCTTCTTGAAATTCTTCGATTCCATTATCTGAATAATATCTGTTTTCTGGCTTTCTACATTCAACATTCAATACATCACATATAAGTTTATCAGCAGTTTTATCAGGCTCTCCTACACCCATGTCAATAAGCTTAATATCTGGGTTTTTCTTTATAGTTTCATGTGTTAATTGTTTAATCTTTTCAAACTTATAAAGTTTTTTAGGTGCATTAAAGAAAGAGTAACCGCCCAATGAATCAGCAATTAAATTGTCTAAAAACTCCATTGTCACACCTCCTAAATAAATAGTATAGTATATACTATTTATCAGTTATACGTTTGTGAACTGAATTTAGAAAATTAATATAAAAAGTATATAAGTTAAAAATTTAAAAATATGTTATAAAGTAATTATTTACAAGTTTAAAAAAATATATAAAGGAAAAACTATGTATATACATAAGAAAGGGTGATAATTTTGGATAAATCAAAATCAAGAAGAGATAATAAAAATCAATCAATACAAAATATAGTAAATCATTCTCAAGGAGATCAAGATCTTGTATCAAATCTTGAGCAAGTTCAAGTCGTAAGTAGTAAAGGTAATAGTAAAAAAGATAATAGTATTTCTAAAAATAATATGATATAAAGTTAAAGAGTGTCTTTTAATAAGGCACTCTTTAACTTTATAAAGCAAGGGAGAACTTTCTACAAAAAAAATCATATAATTATACGAGAAGGATATTGTCTATTTTTCTTTTAAAAGGAGGTTTTTGCATTGTCAAATTTAAATAATAAAAAGTATACAATAGTTGATAATAACTTAGACTATAGAGAAATGTTTCTAGGAGTAGATGTTAAATTTAAACTAGAAAATGGTAAGAAAGTTATACCTATTGGATTTGATAATGGAGCAACAACACCAGCTCTAAAATGTGTATTTGATGAGATATATAATAACTTATTAATATATGGCTCGATAGGTAGAGGACAAGGTCCAAAAGGAGAATTATCAACTAGAAAATATGAAGAGTCTAGAGATAGAATATTAAAATTTTTCAACTTACAAGACAATGACACTCATACAGTTATATATACAAAGACAACAACAGAATCTTTAAATATGTTAGCTAATATACTAATAAAAAATAAAAATGATAAAGTACTAACAACTAGAATGGAACATCATGCAAATGATCTTACTTGGCGAAAAAATGCTACAGTTGAATATGTAGATGTAGATGAATTAGGAAGGATAAATATAGAAGATATAGAAGATAAATTAAAAAAAGAAAATGGAAATATAAAAATAGTAAGTGTAACTGGTGCATCTAATGTAACAGGGTATATAAATCCTATACATGAAATAGCAAGACTTGCTCATAAATATGGTGCAAGAATTGTAGTTGATGGGGCACAATTAGTTGCACATAAAGAGATTGATATGAAAGGTAAAGATCCTTTAGAGCAAATAGACTTTTTAGTATTTTCAGCTCATAAAACATATGCACCTTTTGGAAGTGGTGCAATAGTTGGGCTTATAAAAGACTTAGATGTTAAAGAGCCTTTTGTAAAAGGTGGAGGATGTGTAGATTACGTATTTGATGATAAAGTGATTTGGAGTAATCCACCAAGTTTACATGAAGCAGGAAGTCCAAATTTTATAGGTGCTATGGCAATGGTCAGAGCATTAGAAGAGTTAAAAAATATAGGATTTGAAAATATATATAATCATGAAATAAAAATTAAGGATTACTTGATTGAGGAAATGAAAAAAATTGATAATGTAATAATATATGGAGATACTGAAAATACTGAAGATAGATTAGGTGTTATATCTTTTAATATAAAGAACAAAGATTGTTATGAGGTAGCTGATAAATTTGCAAAAGAGTGTGCAATATCATTAAGAGCAGGTAAGTTTTGTGCACATCCATATGTAGCAAGATTACTTAAAGTAAACAATAATTACGAGAAAGATAAGAAAAATCTTAATAGTTTTGATTTTGGAATGGTTAGATTAAGTATAGGATTGTATAATACAATTGAGGAAGCGAAGATATTTATAAATGAATTAAAGAAAATTGTATCAGATATATAGTGAAAAAAGTAGCCGGCTGATTGGCTACTTTTTTTACATACTAAGGGATTATAAATTATCTGGTTTGTAGATAATTATAATCACAACTACTGATGATTTGAGAAACGGATTTATCAACAGCAGTAGCAAGGATATATCGTTGGCGACATGAACCAAGTGAATTTTTTATCAAAATAAAAAAGTTATAGGAAATTGTTTACAGAATTATAGTAAACGATTACTATATAGTTATAAAGTTATAGTAATCGTTTACTATAATAATTATTAAGAACATATAAGGTTAAAAAGGGGGGCTATTTACTCTTATAAATTTAATAAAAAATATATTTAATCAAAGGAGTATGGGGATGATAAATAAGTTAAAAGCAGATTTTAAAAGAATATTTGAAATAGAAAGCGAAGAAGTATTTTTCTCACCAGGTAGAGTAAATTTAATAGGAGAGCATACAGACTATAATGGAGGTCATGTATTTCCTTGTGCATTATCATTTGGAACTTATGGAGTAGTATCAAAAAGAAATGATAAAAAGGTTAGAATGTATTCATTAAATTTTGAAGATATAGGAATAGTAGAATTTGACTTAGATTTTATAGAATACGATAAAACACATGATTGGGTTAATTATCCAAAAGGTGTAGTAAAAGTTATACAAGATAAAGGCAATAACATAGAACATGGTCTTGATATATTAGTATATGGAAATATACCAAATGGAGCAGGTCTTTCATCTTCAGCATCACTTGAATTATTAATGGCAGTTATATTAAATGATACATTTAATCTTGAAATAGATATGGTAGATATGGTTAAATACTCTCAAGAAGCTGAAAATAAATTTATAGGTGTAAACTGTGGAATAATGGACCAATTTGCAATAGGTATGGGAAAAGACAGATGTGCAATATTACTTGACTGTAATACATTAAATTATAGATACAGTGAAATAAATATGGAAGGATACTCAATAGTTATAGGAAATACTAACAAAAGAAGAGGTTTAGCAGACTCTAAATATAATGAAAGAAGAAGTGAATGTGAAAGAGCATTGTCTAATCTTCAAACTAAATTAAATATAAAAGCTTTAGGAGAGTTAACAGAAGAAGAATTTGAAGCTAATAAAGAATTAATAGAAAATGAAATAGATAGAAAAAGAGCAAAACATGCAGTATATGAAAATCAAAGAACACTAAAAGCAGTTAAAGCATTAGAAGAAAATAACCTAGAATTATTTGGACAATTAATGGTTGGATCTCACGTTTCTTTAAGAGATGATTACGAAGTTACAGGAACAGAACTAGATACATTAGTTAGTTTAGCCCTTAAGCAAGACGGTGTAATAGGTGCTCGTATGACAGGTGCAGGATTTGGTGGATGTACAGTAAGTATAGTTAGAAATGAAAATGTAGGAAACTTCATAGAAAATGTAACTAGAGGATATGAAGAAGCAATAGGATATTCACCAACATTTTATGTTGCTAACATATCAAGTGGCACTAGAAAAATAGGGTAAATATAACTTATTAGGAGGAGATAGAAATGTCAGTATTAGTTTGCGGTGGAGCAGGATATATAGGAAGTCATACAGTACACCAACTTATAAAAAATGGTGAAGATGTTATAATAGTAGACAATTTACAAACAGGTCATATGGATGCTGTTCATAAAGATGCAAAGTTTTTTAAAGGTGATATAAGAGATAAAGATTTTTTAAAAAGTGTATTTAAAGAAAATCATATAGAAGCAGTTATACATTTTGCAGCAAACTCTTTAGTTGGAGTAAGTATGACTGACCCTTTAAGTTACTTTGATAACAACGTATACGGAACTCAAGTATTACTTGAAGTTATGGTTGAATTTGATGTTAAAAAAATAGTATTTTCATCAACAGCAGCAGTATACGGTGAGCCAAAGCAAATACCAATATTAGAAACGGATATTACTAATCCAACTAACACTTATGGGGAAACTAAGTTAGCTATGGAAAAAATGATGAAATGGACTGATTTTGCTTATGGGATTAAGTATGTATCACTTAGATACTTTAATGTAGCAGGAGCATTAGAAGATGGATCTATAGGAGAGGATCATACTCCAGAAACTCATCTTATACCACTTATACTTCAAGTACCTCTTAAGAAAAGAGAACATATAACTATATTTGGTGATGATTATGATACTCATGATGGTACATGTATAAGAGATTATATACATGTTATAGACTTAGCGAATGCTCATATAAAAGCACTTAACTATTTAAGAGAAGGAAATGAAAGTAATATATTTAACTTAGGTAGTGGGAATGGATTTACTGTAAAAGAAATGATAGAAGCTGCTAAAGAAGCTACAGGTGAAGAAATAAAGGTTTCTATAGGAAAAAGACGTTTAGGAGATCCAGCAAAACTTGTTGCATCAAGTCAAAAGGCAAAAGAAATACTTGGATGGATACCAGAGTTTGATGACGTTAAGAAAATGATAGGAGATGCTTGGAATTGGCACAAAAACCATCCAAACGGATTTAACAACTAGGGGGATATTATGAATATAAACTACGAAGTTAATAGATTGATAAATTTTGCGCTTCAAAATAATTTAATATATGAGTTAGATGTGATATATACATCTAACTTGTTACTTGAAGTATTAAACTTAGACGAATTTGAAGAAGTTAAAGTTTATGAAAAGCTTCAAACAGCAACACCTATACTTGAAAATATGTTAGATTATGCAGTTGAAAAAGGCATGATAGAAGATACAATAACTGAAAGAGATTTATTTGATACAAAAATAATGAATACTTTAATGCCAAGACCATCAGAAGTAATAAAAATTTTTAATGAAAAATATGAAAATAATAAAGAAGAAGCAACAGATTACTACTATAAAATGAGCATAGCTTCAAATTATATAAGAAAAGATAGAACGGATAAAAATATAGTTTGGAAAACTCCTACAGAGTATGGTGATTTAGATATAACTATAAACTTATCTAAGCCTGAAAAAGATCCAATAGATATAAAAAAAGCTAAACTTATGAAATCTACTTCATATCCTAAATGTTTATTATGTAGACAAAATGAAGGTTTTAGAGGAAATATAAATCATCCGTCTAGACAGAATCATAGAATAATACCTATGGAATTTGCAGGAGAAAATTGGTTTTTACAATACTCTCCATATGTATATTATAATGAACATTGTATAATACTTAATGCAAAACATACTCCAATGAAAATATATAGAAAGACATTTGAAAACTTATTAGGATTTGTAGAAAAATTACCACACTACTTTGCAGGTTCTAATGCAGATTTACCAATAGTTGGTGGATCTATATTATCTCACGACCATTACCAAGGTGGACAATATACATTTGCAATGGAAGTTGCACAAGTTGAAGAAACTTTCAAAGTTAAAGGATTTGAAAATACTAAAGTTTATCGTGTTAAGTGGCCGATGTCTGTTATAAGACTTAGAGGAAGAAATAAAGAAGAAATAATAGATTTAGCAGAGCATGTATTAAATTCATGGAAAATCTACTCTGATGAAAGTGTAGATGTATTACATGAAACAGATGGGGAACCACATAATACTATAACTCCTATAGCACGAATAAAAAATGGTAAATATGAACTTGATTTAGTACTTAGAAATAACCGTACAAGCGAAACTCATCCTATGGGAATATTCCATCCACATAGTGAAGTTCATCATATTAAAAAAGAAAATATAGGATTAATAGAAGTTATGGGGTTAGCTGTTCTTCCTGTTAGACTTAAAAATGAGTTAAATAGTTTAGGAGAACTTTTAGTATCAGGTGTTAAGAATATAGATGATAATGAAAGCTTAAATCACCATGGAAGTTGGTATAAGTATATATTAGAAAATTACAGTGATATAAATAAAGAAAGTGTAGATCAAATACTTAGAAATGAAGTTGGTAAGAAATTTTCTACAGTACTTGAACATGCTGGAGTATTTAAGCGAGATGAAGAAGGTATAAAAGCATTTAATAAATTTATAAATTCATTATAAGGAAAAGTTAATTATGAAAACAACTATAGTTGATGTAGCAAAAGCTTGTAATGTTTCTGTAGCCACAGTGTCGAGGGTTATAAATGGGAATTATCCTGTAAAGATAGAAACAAAAGAAAAAATATTAAAAGTAATAGATGAACTACAATACAAACCTAACACACAAGCTAGAGATTTAATAAAAAAACAATCTAGTACCATAGGTGTAGTAGTTCCAAGCATAAGTAATATGTTCTTTACTAACGTTATAAATGGTATAGAAAGTTATTTTGAAAAATCAGAGTATTCAATATTTTTATGTGTAACTGAACATAATAAAGACAAAGAGATATCAAGAATAAATGAACTTATATCCAGAAACGTAGCTGGTATAATAGTTGTTGACCCGGGGATAGATAATGTAGAATCTAAATATTTTGATAAAATAGCAAAATCTGTACCTATGGTATTTGTAAATAGATATTCAGAAAGTTCACATATATCATCAGTATTTAATGATCAGGAAAATGGAGCAAGGCTTGCTATTGATTACCTTTTATCTAAAAGTCATAGAAATATTGCATTTATTCGTGGATATAATAGTTATTCTTATGATATAAAAGAAAAAGTATATAAAGAAATGATGAAAGATATAAATAATTTTAAAGAAGAGTTTATAGTAAATATAGGTCATGGAAATAGTATACAAACAGTTAATAAAACTATGGAAAAGGGTTTAAAGTTATTAAGTTCAAATAAAGATATAACAGGCGTATTTGCTTGTAATGATCTTATGGCCATAGGTATTATGAACGCATGTAAAAAGCTTAATATAAAGATTCCAAATGATTTATCCATAGTTGGATATGATAATATTGAACTTAGTGAAATGGTAGAGCCCAAATTAACAACAATAGATCAAAATATGTTTTTACTAGGTAAAAACTCAGCTATATTATTAAATGAAAAAATAGAAAATAATAATAAATATAGCAAAAATATAGTGATGAATAATCATTTAATTAAAAGAGATACTTAAAACCTAGGGGGAAAATACCCCCTAGGTTTTTATGTACAAGGAAACTCTATTTATAAAATTATAAAACTTAAGTTTAAAGCTAATACTAATATAAACAAAATAATTAAGAACTTTAAGTAAATTTGTGTAAATATAAACTTATCTACAGTCTTTTTGAATTTAAAGTTTGTAATTTTGTAATAATATTCATATTAGGTTATTAATTTTTATTTTTTATGTTTTTATTTTTACTAGAATCCTTTTTAATATCTTTTTTTGAAGATTTGTTTTCTTTAAAGTTTTTAGGTTTTCCAGTTTGCTTAAATGCGGCATCAACAAGTTTACCTTCTCTTAAATCTTTTTTCTTTATATCTATATTAAAGTTTCTCTTATAGTCTCTTATAGTAGATAGATTTTGATTAGTAACTATTGATATAGCATCACCTTTTCTATTTCCTCTAGCAGTTCTACCACATCTGTGTACATATTCATTTTTTCCTGGTGGAAAATCTAAGTTAAATACATGAGTAATATCAACTATATCAAGACCACGAGCTGATAAATCTGAAGATACTAGTATTTTAGATTTTCCTATTTTAAAGCTATTTAAAGCATTTTTTCTATCTTCTTTAGTCATTCTACCGTATATACCGATAGCTTTGTAGCTATGATAGTTTAATTTTGCAGTTATAACTTCTATGCTATCTTCATCATTAACAAATACTATAGCACGCTTTGGATTAGTAGCGGCTATAGCCTTTCTAAGCAATGTAAACTTATCACGTCTATCTCCATGTAAATACATATGATTTATATTTGGGTTTATAGGTTCTTCATCTATTTTTATAACTTCAGGTTCTTTCATTACATTGTTTAATATATCTAGAGCAGTTTCATTTAAACTAGCTGAAAATCCTAGAAGTTGTCTATCTCTTAATGTAGTTTTAATAATATCTTTTACAACAGATACATTATTTCCACTAAGTAAGCTATCAACTTCGTCAAGTATTATGGGTTTTATAGTGTGTGCTTTTAATTTTTTTTGCTTTATTAAATCTAAAACTCTACCAGAAGTACCAACTATTATATGAGGTTTTATAGCTTTTATATTTTTTATTTGCTTTTTAATATTTACTTCTCCTATTAAAGAAAAAGCAGTAACATCTAAATTAGAATTAGATGATAAAAGTTTTGCTTGATCTGTTATTTGCATAACCAATTCGTGAGTTGGAGCAAGTATCAAAACTTGAGTTTCTCTTTTTGTAGAATCTATCTTTTCAAATATTGGAAGTAAATATGATAGAGTTTTACCACTTCCTGTTTGTGCATTAACTATTAAATCTTTATTATCAAGTATTTTATTTATGGTAAGGCTTTGAACTTTAGTAGGCTCTGTTATATTTTGTTTTTTTAAGCCGTAAATTAAATTATTACTTAAGTTTAATTCATTAAATGTAGTCATATATTTCTCCTTCATTATTTATATATATCTAATTATACACATATTACATCAAAAATTACACTAAATAAAATATAAAATAATATTTTATTATAGCAAGTAATTATAAATATAATTTTTAATGTAGAAAAATAGTATTTATAATTAACTATAGTATTTTGTATATATTTAACATTAATATTAATAATTAAATCTAAAAGTGTACAAAATATTATAAAAGTGAAATAACATTAGATAAAATTTACTAAAAATATCACAAAGTATGATAAAAAATCATAGAATATGGTAAAATGTACAATGTATACAATTTATAGGGAGGGAAATAATGAAGAAGAATAAAGTTGTAATAGTTGGAACAGGTATGGTAGGTATGAGTTACGCTTACTCTATGTTAAATCAAGGTACATGTGAAGAATTAGTTTTAATAGATATAGATAAAAAGCGTGCAGAAGGAGAAGCAATAGACTTAAATCATGGTCTTAGTTTTGCGCCTAGAAAAATGAACATATATGCTGGGGATTACAGTGATTGTAAAGATGCATACCTAATATGTATAACAGCAGGTGCCATACAACTAGAAGGTGAAACTAGACTAGACCTACTTCACAAAAATACTAAGATAATGAAGTTTATTATAAGTGAAATAAAAAAATCAGGATTTGAGGGGATAATATTAGTTGCTTCAAATCCAGTTGATATAATGACTTACGTTTGCTGGAAATTATCAGGATATGATAAATCAAAGGTAATTGGCTCAGGAACTACATTAGACTCAGCAAGACTTAGATATACATTAGGTGAAAGATTAGATGTAAACCCAAAAGATATAAATGCATATGTTATGGGAGAGCATGGTGATTCTCAATTTGTAGCATGGAGTTATTCATTATGTGGAGTTCAACCGATATATCAAATAGCATCAAGAAAAGATAGTAAGATAAAATTTGAAGATTTAGAGAAAATAGAAGATGAAGTTAGAAATATAGCTTATAAGATAATAGAATGTAAAAAGTCAACATATTATGGTATAGGTATGGCTTTAACAAGAATAACTAAGGCAATACTTGAAAATGAAAATAGTGTGCTTACAGTATCATCATATTTAAATGGAGAGTATGGTCATGATGATGTATATATCGCTGTACCAAGTATCGTTAATGGAGAAGGTGTAAGAGAAGTTATTCATCTTCCATTAGATCGTGAAGAGAAAGAAAAGTTAGATAAATCTATAGAGATAATGAAAGAAAATATAAATAAGCTAGATATATAAAAATAAGAAGTTGAGATATTCTCAACTTCTTAAGTTTTTTAGTATAATTATAAAATACCCTATATAGACTAGTTATACTTATAAGCAATATAGGGTTTATTATATATTTATATTTTTTTTATATAATATATAATCATGATAATGCTTCCAAATAAAGCATCTATCATATCATTCATTGTGTCAGTAAGTCCTCCTTGTTGGGTGTTCATTTTGAAGAGAGTATCTAATGTATACTCAACAATTTCACAGACAGATGCAAACCCCATTGTAAAAAAGAATAGTAGGATAACTGCTAATAATTTACTAGTAAAATTACTTACTTTGACAATTTTAATAATATTAAAGCCAATCTTAACAGTTATAAATCCAGACCAAAAGTGTAAAAAATCATCATAGTGTTTTATACTATCATAAAATCTAAATGAAGATCCAAAAACTAAACAAAATAGTATAAATAAACTTCCAACTATATATAGACTACTATCTAATATAATAAAATTTTTGGAATAGGCAAATCTAATAATTAAATTGATGACAAATGCAACTGTAGGTAGAGCTACATTTTTATAATCTTTGTTAAATAAAAAATATCCTATAGAAATTATATATATTATACAAATAACTATATCAAAATAATTTATTTTTTTAAATTTCATAATATACCAGCCTCTTTATTCATTTATTTAAATATATCTTATGTAATAAATTAAAAAATTATAAAAACAAAATTAATTTAAATAAATACACTAAGCTATATAAAATAGATGTAGAATAGATTTATATAGCTTAGTGTATTTATATAGGTATAAATTTCTAAATAAAAAACTCAACTAATATAACTATTTGTTCTAGTTAATTTTTTCAATAGATGGTAAATATAATAAATAATAGACCTCGCAAGTATTTTGTATAAAAACACTTGCAGAGGTATTTACTTCAATATAAACATAGTATAAAGTGTTTAGCTTATATTGACAATTTATCTTCTATCCAAGAGCAACATCTAAGATCATCATAAGTGTAAATCCTATTATCACACCTACTGTTGTTAAATTTTTATTTTCTATGCAGGCTTCAGGAATAAGTTCAGATGAAACTACTCCAATCATAGCACCAGCAGAAAATGCTAAAAGTATAGGTAATACATTTCTCATAGCTATAGCCATAAAAACACCTAAAACGCCAGCTATAGGTTCAACAAGCCCTGATGCCTGCCCATACAAGAAACTCTTTCCAACTGGAAAACCTTCACGTCTTAAAGGCAAAGATACTGCAGCGCCTTCAGGAAAGTTTTGAAGACCTATACCTACAGCTAAAAGGATTGCACTAGCAACTGTACATCCAGGGATTTTAAGTGCAGCACCACCAAAAGCTACTCCAACTGCTAATCCTTCTGGGATATTATGAAGCGTAACCGCTAAAACTAAT
>CALFLM010000007.1 GCA_937880075.1 uncultured Romboutsia sp.
GGAATAGAAAATGTAGATGTATGCAAAAACATAATTTATGAAAGTGAAGCATTTATAGAAAATATAAAGTTATTAGATATCAATAATAAAGAAGAAGAGAAAGTATTTATAGAAGTACTTAAAAGTACTATAAATGACTATTATAGAGTATATGATATAGCTGACTTAAAAGAGTCTAATAGTATTATTCTAACGACTCCTTATTCATATATATCTTATGATATAAATAGGCCTGTACAAATTTGGGTAGATATAGGAAGTAATGCTTGGAATATGAAAATAGAAAAAGATATAAGTAATTTAATTGTCCTTAGAAAATCATTTAAAGAAAAGCAAATATATACAAATGAAATGGAAGAATACTATAAAAAATATTATTTATACAACCTAATATATAATTTGCTTATAAATGCAAAAGAAGTGTATGCTTATAAGAGCGAATATACAGTAAATGGCTATATACAAGAAAGTATACTATATAGTATATTATTAAAATTAGTATCTAAGGGAGATGTTTAATGAATAATATAAACTACAGAGAGGACCAACTACCTATAATATCTTATGAAAATGGTACTATGGCAGTACCAGCAGTACCAGGTGCGGGTAAAACATTTATAGTTACAAATTTAGTTGCAAAGTTATTATGTGAAAATAAGCATAAGGGCGGGAAAATACTTATATTAACTTACATGAATAGTGCAGTAAATAACTTTAAGGGAAGAATAAATAAGATACTTCAAGATAATGAAATAAAAGAAGAAAACTCATATGAAGTTATGACAATACATAGCTTGGCAGTAAAAATAATCAAAGAAAAGCCAGAAATAGTAATGTTAAATGATGAATTTAATATAGCTGATGATTTACAAAAAAATATTATACTAAATGAATGTATAAATAATTTCAAATTAAATGGTGGACAAAGAGCATTTGTATGGTTTTTAAAAGATCAAAAAGATAACGAATGGAAAGATAGAATGCTAGATGCTTGGGAAAATGGATTTTATGACCTTGTAGGAAATTCTATAGGTGAATTAAAATATAATGATATTTCTACATTTGACTTAGAAAAAATTATAGATAGTGATTATAAAGGAATATTAAAAATAATTTTACCTATATATAAGGAGTACGATAGAAAGTTAAAGCAATATGGATTATTAGATTACGATGATATATTAATTCTAGCTCATAAGGCTTTAACCTTAGATGAAGGATTAAGAACTAAATTTCAATCTAGATATAAATATATATTTGAAGATGAATGCCAGGACTCAAATGAAATACAAGGTAAAATAATAAAATTAATATCTAAAGAAAATAACAATTTGGTAAGAGTTGGAGATGTAAATCAAAGTATAACAGGTACATTTTCATCATCAGATCCAAAGTATTTTAAAGACTTTATAAAGGATGCAGACAATTGTTTTAGAATGGACATGTCCAACAGAAGCTCTAAAGATATTATAGACTTAGCAAATAGACTTGTAAAATATGTTACAAAAGAGTTTAATCAAATAGAGTGCAGAGAAGCTTTAGAAGCTATGGATATAAAAACAGTTCCCGAAAATATGGGTTATAAAGAAAATCCAAAACCTGACGTGTATAGTATAAATACTAAAAGATATATTACTTGGAAAGATGAAGTAGAGAAAACTGTAATATATGCTAAGAATATAAAGAAAAAATATCCTGATAAAAGTATAGGCATATTGGTTCCATATAATGAACAAATTACACAAGTTGCAAGGGTATTGACTGATAATAATTTGGAGTTTGAAGAATTAGGACCGAATTCATTAAATAAGAGAAGAATGTTAGTTAATATATCATATATAATAGATTTTATATTAAATTGTGATGATATAGAAAAGCTTGTATTAGCTTTAGATAAAGTTTTTATACATACAGATAATGAATTAGGAAAATCAGACTTTTTAGAATTAATAAAAAAATATACTACAGAAGAACTTATATATAATGAGAATAATAAAGACTTGATAATAGATACAAACAGTGATGTATATAAGGGATATATAAAAGGAATAAGTGCGATTAAAGAAATATTAGAATATCCTATAACAAGATTAGATTTATTAATCTTATTTATTGGAGAAAAATTAGAGTTAGAAAAAGAAGACAGAGCAGTGATTGATTATGTATCTTTTTATATAAAATATTTATCGCTAGAAAATACAAACATATCTCTTATAGATGTATATGAAATAATATCAAATACTAAAAATAGAGTATTTAATTATATTATAGATGTAGTATATGAAATGAATGGATACGAGCCAGAGCCAGGAAGTATAACAGTATGCAATTATCATAAGTCAAAAGGTTTAGAATGGGATTGTGTATTTTTATTAGGACTTGTACAATATAATTTTCCAGATAATACAAAACAAAAGTTTCAAAGTGATAGATGGTATCTAAAAGATAAATATAAAAATCCAATAGCCATAGTAAAATCAGAAATAGATAATATACTAAATAAGAACGTAGGTACAGACTATATGTATCAAAGTAAAATAGATGTTATAAACGAAAAAATAAGATTGTTATATGTTGGAATAACAAGAGCTAAGGAAATGTTAATATTATCATGTAGTTCGTATAAAGATGAAACTGAAGTTGGTAAGAAAAATAAGGAACAAAAACCATCTATATATATAAATGAACTGGAAAAACATATTCAACAAAAAAGAAGTATAAAAGCTTAATATAAAGAGAGGTTATAAGTTTTGAATAATAAATTAAAGTATTTTATATACAGTCAAAACTCAATTAATACTTATAAATCTTGTCCTACAAAATTTAAATATAAGTATATAGATAAAATAAATTGGAAGTATGATGACATAGAAAGTAGAGAATATTACGATAGCTTAAAAGTAGGAAGTGAATTTCACTTGTTATGTGAAAGATACTTTAGCAATATTCCTTTAGGATTAAATGAATATACTAATCCTAAGTTTAAAAAATGGATAGATAAAATAAAAAAGCTATTTCCTATGAATAAAGAAGATAATAAAATTTATCTACCAGAATATGAAGTTAGATTGAATTTAGATGGTAATATAATAACAGCAAAGTACGATTTAATAATCATAGATAAAGATAATATAGAAATATGGGATTGGAAAACGGAAAATATAAAACTAGAATATAAGAATGTTAAAGATAGAATTCAAACGATAGTTTATATGCTTTTAGCAAAAGAGGTAGTATGTAAAATATTTAATTTAAATATAACTACAAACAATATAAAGATGAAATACTATCAGCCTCAATATGATGATATACCAATAGAGATTTTATATAATGAGGAAAAGCATGAACTTAATAAATCCAATATAGTTAGATATATAGATATGATAAAAAATACAAATTACGAAGAAAATGATAAATACAAATATCAACTTACTAGAAATAATAGGCATTGTAAGTTTTGTGAATTTAATAAGCTATGTAATAGACAAGATGTAGATTATAGCATATTTGAGGAGGACGTATATGAGTGTTAAATTCATATTAGGTAGAGGAGGAAGTGGAAAGTCTACCTATATGTTAGATAAAATAAAAGAAAGAGTTCAAGATAATGAAACATCTCCTGTAATCCTCTTAGTACCAGAACAGTATACATTCGAAATGGAAAAAAGAATGAGTAGATTGTTTACAGGGGATCAAAAAGATAAATATTTAAGGTCTAGAGTACTAAGCTTTAAGACTATGAGTGAAATAGTCTTTTCTAACGTAGGAGGCTTAACAGATGTTAATATAAATTCTAGTGGTAAGGCTATGATAACATATAGAGCTATAGAAAGTGTTAGTAGTGAGCTAGAGATATTTTCAAAGTCAGCATCTCAACCTGGATTTGTAAACTCAATATCTGAAGTTATAAGTGAAATGAAGCAATACAACATAAGCTATGAAAGATTAGAAACTATAGCTCAAGAGGTTGATAATGAAACTTTAAAATTAAAGCTAAAGGATTTAAGTAAAATATATAAACAATTTGAAGAAAAATTACATGAAAATTATATAGATTCTCAAGATATGTTAAATTCATTAGCAGAAAAAATAGATAGTTGTGACTACTTTAAAGATTCGTATATATATATAGATGAGTTTACTGGATTTACACCAAATCAGTATAGGGTGTTAAGAACAATATTTAAAAAAGCTAAAGAAGTAAATATAAGCTTAACTGTAGATAATCCAGGTCTAATTACATATATCAAAAGTGATGCATTTTCTAGAACTAAATTTACATATGCAAAGATAGTTAAAATGTGTAATGAAGAAGGAATAAAACTATTACCTTCTATTGATTTAAATAAAGAAATTTTGCCTAGATTCAAAAATAGTAAAGAATTACAACATCTAGAGAGATATTATAATTCTTACCCATATAAAGTATATGAAGAGAAAACTAAAAACATATATATAAAAGAATTTAATAACTTATATTCTGAAGTAGAACAAGTAGCAAAGGAAATAGTAGAGTTAGTAAGAGAGAAAAATATAAGATACAGAGATATAACTGTTGCAACTAGGGATTTAAATAAATACGATTTCTTAGTTCACTCTATATTTAATGAATATAATATACCCAACTTTATAGATAAAAAAAGAGAAGCTAAAACAAATCCTATAATAGTGCTTATTATATCTGCACTTGAAATGAAAAGTAGAAGATATAGCTATGAGACTATGTTTAGATATTTAAAAAGTGGTCTTATAGGAATTGAGAAAGATGATATAAGTTTACTTGAAAATTATGTACTGGCTAATGGAATTAAGGGTAAAAAATGGTTTGAAGATAAATGGGAATATAGATTGTACCACAATATAGTAGCTGATGAAAATAACTATGAAGTAGAAGTAAGAGAAAAAGTTAATGCAATAAGGGATAAGGTATTAAGACCTATAATTACATTACAAGAAAAATTAACAGGTAAAAATAAAGTAAAAGATATTTGTAGATATGTATATGAATTTTTACTTGATATAAATATGCCAGAAACTATAGAAAAACTAATAAAGAAGTTTAAAGATAAAGGTGAACTAGATATAGCAAATCAGTACTCTCAAGTATTTAATATAGTAGTAGAAATACTTGATCAAATGGTAGAAATAATGGGAGAAGAAAATATATCTTTAGATAAATTTGTAAAGCTTATAAGTTTAGGTTTTGATGAATATGAATTAGGATTAGTACCTCCAAGTATAGACCAAGTTCTTGTAAGTAGTGTAGATAGAATGAAAAATTCAAATACAAAATACCTTTATCTAATAGGTACAACTGATGGAACATTTCCACTAATAGCTAAAGATAATGGACTATTAAGTGATAATGATAGGGAAAACTTAGGTAAAAAGGGTGTAGAAGTAGATATAGATAGTAAAACTAAAACTTTTGAAGAACAATTTTTAGTTTATAAAGCACTAACATCTACGAGTGAAAATCTAATAATAACTTATCCTATAGCAGACCATGAAGGTAAAACTTTAAGACCTTCTGTTATAATATCTAGATTAAAGAAGTTATTCCCTAATATAGATAATCAAAGTTATTTAATAGAAGATGATAATAATTCAGATGAAGATGCTTTAAATAAGATAACAACTAAAGCACCAACTTTTAATGAACTTATAAATAAAATAAAAGAATTTGATGACACAAAAGAAATAAATGATATTTGGCTAGATGTATATAGATATTATATAACTGATGAAGAGTACAAAGAAATAGCTAAAAAAGTAATAACTGGATTAACATATACAAATCAAGTACAAAAAGTAGAAGAAGAAAAGATAAAGAAATTATATGATAATAAAACTCTTAGTGTATCAAGGTTAGAAACTTATGCAAGATGTCCATTTGCTTATTTTATGCAATATGGATTAAAAGCAAAAGAAAGAAAAGAATATTCATTTACAGCTCCTGATTTAGGTACATTCATACACAACATATTAGACACATTTTCTAAGAATATGGAAAAAGGTAATTTAACTTGGAGAAACATATGTGAAGACTATATAATAGAACAAGTTTCAAGAATAGTTGAAAATATAGTGTCTAAGGTTCCAGGATATATTCTTGAGAGTTCATCAAGATATAGATATTTAGCATATAGATTAAAGAAAATGCTTATATTTGCAATAACTATAATAAGTGAACAAATAAAACAAGGATCATTTGAACCAAGTGATTATGAAGTAGACTTTGGAGTATATGGAAAATATCCGCCTATAAAAATAATATTAACTAATGGAGAAGAAATAAATCTAAGGGGGCAAATTGACAGAATAGATGAATATAAAAATGAAGAAGGAAAATATATAAGAATAGTAGACTACAAATCTAGTAAAAGAGATTTAAGTTTAACTGATATATACCATGGATTACAACTTCAATTATTAGTATATCTAGATGCAATATTAGAAAGCAATGCTGGTTTAAAACCAGCAGGAATATTATATTCATCAATAGATGACCCTATAGCTAAATTTGATGAAAATAAAGATGATGATGAAATAAGAGAAGAAATTCTTAAAAAACTAAAGATGCAAGGGTTACTTATAAAAGATCCTAACATAATAAAGGAAATGGATAAGTCCTTAGCAAATGGGGAGAGGACTACATCTTTAGTTATACCAGCAAATTTAAATAAAGATGGTAGCTTAGGTAGATACACAAAAGGAGTAACAATTGAAGAGTTTGAAGTAATAAGAAAGTATGTAAAAGAAACTATAAAAGATATATGTGAAGATATGCTTGATGGAAATATAAGTATAGCTCCTTATAAAAATAAAGATAAAAATTCCTGTGAGTTTTGTGAGTACTCGTCAGTATGCCAATTTGATAGTAGCTTAAAGGATAATAAATATAAAATAATAAACAAAAAAAGTGATGACGAAATAATAAGAATGATGAAGGGAGAGATTGAATAATGAGTTCTCCTAAATGGACAAAAGAACAACAAGCAGTTATAGATAGTAGAAATTCAAATTTATTAGTAGCAGCTGCTGCAGGTTCAGGAAAAACAGCAGTATTAGTTGAACGTATAATACAAATGATAACGGATAAAAAAAATCCAATAGATATAGATAAACTATTAGTAGTTACATTCACAAATGCAGCAGCATCTGAGATGAGAGAAAGAATAGGTGATGCTATAGGTAAAGAGCTAGATAAAAATCCAGAAAATCGTCACCTACAAAATCAATTAGTACTTTTAAATAAAGCTAGCATAACAACGATACATTCATTTTGTTTAGAAGTTATAAAGTCAAACTTCCATAAAATAAACTTAGATCCAAATTTTAGAATAGGAGATACAACAGAATGTACACTATTAAAACAAGAAGCTATAGAAGAGGTATTTGAAGAGTTGTATGTGGAACAAAATGAAGGATTTTTAAACTTGGTAGAAAGTTATGCAGAAAAAAGAGGAGATAGCAACGTACAAGATATAATTTTAGGAATATACAATTTCTCAATGGCATCTCCTAATCCAAAAGAATGGTTAGAATATTCAGCAGAACAATTTAATATAGATGATGATTTTGACTTTTCAAAATCTATATGGGCTAGTTCAATATTAGATACTGTATATATGGAAATAGAAGGAATAGAATCTAGTATGAGAAAGTCACTAGAAGAGCTTTATGGTATTGAAGAGTTAGAAACTTATTTACCTAAATTTAGAAATGACTATGAAGGAATAAAAAGAATACTAGATTCTTGTAATGAAAATAATGATAACGCATGGAATGATACTTTTATGGCTATGTCATCTATTGAGTTTGAAAACTACACTAAAGGAGTAAAAAGACTTCCAAAAGATACACCAGACTATATAACTGATATTAAAAAAAGGGCAGATGATATAAGAAAAAGTGCTAAAAAAACAGTACAAGATATGGTTTCTTCAGTTTTTAGAAAAGAAAATTATGATATAAAAGAAGAAATTAAATATTTATATAAAATAGTAAAATCAATATCAGAGATAGTTCTTAAATTTGAAGAAGCTTATAGCAATAAGAAAAGAGATAAAGGAATTATAGATTTTAATGATATAGAGCATTTTGCATTAAAAATTCTTATTCAAAAAGATGAAGATGGTAATAATATACCGTCTGATATAGCGCTATCTTATAGAGATAAGTTTTATGAAATATTTATCGATGAGTATCAAGATAGTAACTTTGTACAAGAAGTATTACTTAGCAATATAGCTAAAATAAAAACTCCAAATAGATTTATGGTTGGAGATGTAAAGCAAAGTATTTATAGATTTAGACAAGCTAAGCCTGAGATATTTTTACAAAAGTATTCTGATTATGATACAGAAAAAGGTGCTTTGCATAGAAAGATAATGCTTTATAAAAACTTTAGAAGTAGAGAAGAAGTAGTAAACTGTGCAAATTACATATTTGAAAATACTATGAGTAAGCAAATAGGTGATATTGATTATACTGAAGAAGAAAGACTTAATTTAGGTGCATCATTCAAAGAAAATGAAGAAGAAAATGCTATAGTTGGAGGACCTTCAGAAATTCATATAATACAAACTAAAACAAGTCTAATTGATTCAAAAGATGATAAGGAAAAAGAATTATCCGATGAAGAGGAAGAAGAAATAGACAATATTCAAATCGAAGCTAGAATGGTCGGTAAAATAATAAAAGATATGATGAAGCCAAAGGAAGATGGAAAAATTCAAATGGTTTATGATAAGAAATTAGATGATTATAGACCAGTAGAATTTAAAGATATAGTAATTTTACTTAGAGCTACATCTGCTTGGGCACCAGTATTTGCTGATGAACTTATGGATATGGATATACCTACATATGCAGACATAGGTATAGGATACTTTGATACTATAGAAATTAAGACAGTAATGAGTTTGCTACAAGTTATAGATAACCCTATGCAAGATATACCTCTTTTAGCAGTGCTTAAGTCACCTATATGTGGGTTTACTCCTGAAGACCTTATAGATATAAGAGTTGAAGATACGCAAAGAACTTTCTATGAAGCTTTAGAAAGTTATAGTAAAAATGATGATGAGATTGGATATAAATGTCTAGACTTTTTAAATAAATTGTACGACTATAAAGAAAAGTCATTATACATGAGTACAGATGAATTTTTATGGTATTTGTACACTAAAACAGGATATTTTGCTTATGTTGGAGCATTGCCAGGTGGGTCTCAAAGACAAGCAAATTTAAAAATATTATTTGAAAGAGCAAAACAATTTGAAGAAACTAGCTTTAAAGGAATATTTAATTTTATAAACTTTATAAGCAAATTAAAAAAATCAAATACGGATATGGGTAGTGCTAAGACTCTAGGGGAAAATGCAAATGTAGTTAGAATTATGAGTATACACAAAAGTAAAGGTTTAGAGTTCCCTGTAGTTATATGTTCTGGAATGGGTAAGAATTTCAATAATCAAGACTTTAGAAAAAGTATCCTATATCATCATGATTTAGGATATGGACCAGAGTTAGTTGATTATAATAGAAAAATATCTTATCCAAGTATAGCAAAGGAAGCATTAAAAAGTAGAATAAATATAGAGAATTTATCAGAAGAGATGAGAGTTTTATATGTTGCATTTACAAGGCCTAAAGAAAAACTTATTATAACAGGTTCTTCAAGAGATATAAATAAAAGCATAAATTCTTGGTCAAATGGAATAGATTCAAATAAACCAATATCTAAATATAAAATACTAAAAGGAAAAAGCTACTTAGATTGGATAATGCCATCAGTTTTAAAGCATAAGGATTTAGAAAATATTAGAGAAATGGCTGAGGTAGAACTTGAGAATATAGATAATCATATTTCAAAATGGGAAACTAGAATTTGGTACAAAGAAGATGTAACCTTAGAAAATAAGGAAGATGAAAATCACGAAAGTGTAAGGGATATCTTAGAAAATTTAGATATAAATATTCCAAACACTAATTATTACAATGAGATAAAAGAAAAATTAGACTACAAATATAGATATGAAATATGTACAACAAAGCCAGCAAGTATATCTGTAACTGAAATTAAGAAAATACAAAATTCTTACGAAGAAGAATTAACTAAGGATTTATTTAATAATCAAATAGCACTTAAAAAACCTCTATTTATGCAGGATGAAACAGAAGATAAAATTACAGGTGCGGAAAGAGGAAGTATAGTCCATTTAATTATGGAACTTTTAGACTTTAATAAAATAAACACAATAGATGAAATAAAAGAACAAATAAATATGTTTATAAAGAAAAATATTATAACTGAAAAACAATCAACAGCTATAAATTCAAATAAGATATATAAATTCTTTAAATCAGATATTGGCCAAAGAATGATAAAATCGTCATTTGTAAAAAGAGAACAAGTAATATATGCTCAGATAAAACTTAAAGATGTATATATATATGAAGATTTAATAAATGATGATGAAAGTATAATGCTTAGAGGTATTATAGATGCGTATTTTGAAGAAGATGAAAATATAGTAATAGTTGATTATAAAACTGACTTTGTAAATGATGAAAATAAAGAAGAAGTCATAAATAGATACAAAAAACAATTAGATTTATATGCAGAAGTTGTAAAAAATCTTACAGGAAAAGAAGTTAAAGAAAAGTATATTTATTTATTTGGTATAGATGAAGGTGTATCAATATAATATATTATTTTAGAAATCAAAAATGAAAAATGTCAATAAACAATAAGATATAGAAATATATATAGTAATATATTACTATTATAATATATACACCTAAGGGGGATTTTTAATGGATAAAATACATATAAAAGATTTAGAAATAATTGCATTTCACGGTGCAATACCTGAAGAGAAAGTCTTGGGTCAAAAATTTATTTTGAGCTTTGAACTAGATGTAGATCTTCGTCAAGCTGGAAAAACTGATGATTTAACTAAAACAGTTCATTATGGAGAATTAGCTCAAAAAGTAGAAGAAGAGTTTACTAAAACATCTTATGATTTAATAGAAAAAGCGGCTGAAGAAATATGTGAATTTGTATTACTTAATTATTCTTTAGTAAAAAAGGTAAAATTATTACTAAAAAAACCGTGGGCTCCAACTAGAAAACATGTAGAATATGTTGCAGTAGAAATTGAGAGAAAGTGGAGCAAAGTATATATAGCCGCAGGAGCTAATTTAGGAGATAAAGAGGAAACTTTAAAAGAAGCTATAAATAAAATAGATAAAAGAAAAGATTGTGTAGTTACAAAAGTGTCTAATTTCTATATTACTGATCCAGTAGGATATGAAGATCAAGATGAGTTTGTAAACTGTGTATTTGAAATAGATACACTACAAACACCAAGTGAACTTATGGACACTTTATTAGAAATTGAACAAGAATTCAAAAGAGAAAGAATAATAAGATGGGGGCCAAGAACTTTAGATTTGGATATAGTATTTTATGATGATATAATTTCATATGATGAACACGTACTTATACCTCATCCAAGAGCACATGAAAGACAATTTGTTATGAAACCTATGTGTGATATAAATCCATATTATATACATCCTATATACAGAAAAAGAGTAATGGATATATCTAGTGAATTAGGTGAATTATAAAATATATAACCCTTAACTTAAAAATTTATTTTAGGTTGAGGGTATTTTTATATACTAAGGTATTATAAAATATATATGTTGTATATAATTTGTAACCTCATAATTGCTTTGGTCAACAGATGTATCTGTAGCGGGAGCAAAAATATATCGTTGGCGAAATAAAATGTTTCGACGACACGTCGCTCAAATTAAGTGAATTTTTTTATGCTAGGATACTAATTTTTAGCTATATGTAGGCTACTTATGTAAATTATGATTTTTAAGTTAGGAAAATAGTCTATAAGGGTATAAATTAATTGACAATAAAAAATTATTAATTTAAAATAAAATGAAAATTAAAGGTAATTATATATAATATTAATAAAAAAAATCAAAAACAACAAGGGAGTGGCAAATATGAAAAGACTAGAGGGTAAAATAGCATTAGTAACATCAGGTACAAGAGGAATAGGACTTCAAACTGTTAAGACACTAGCAGTCAATGGAGCAACAGTATATATAGGTGCAAGAAGATTAGATGCAGCGCAAGAAATATGTGATGAATTAGAAGTTGATAACTATAAAGCAAAACCAGTTTACTTTGATGCAACAAAAGAAGAAACTTATAAAACAATGGTTGAAGAAGTTATAAAAGATGCAGGTAAAATAGACATACTAGTTAATAATTTTGGAACTACAGATGCACAAAAAGATAAAAATTTAGTAGATGGAGATACAGATACATTCTTTAATACAGTAAATGCTAATTTAAAAAGTGTATATTTACCATGTAAAGCAGTAGTTCCTTATATGATAGAAAATGGTGGAGGTAGCATAATAAATATATCTACTATAGGCTCTATAGTACCAGATTTAGGAAGACTTGGATATGTTGTTTCAAAGTCTGGAGTAAATACACTTACAGAAAATATAGCAGTTCAATATGCTAAGCATAATATAAGATGTAATGCAGTTTTACCAGGTCTTATAGCTACAGATGCAGCACTTAATAATATGAGTAAAGAGTTTATAGATTCTTTCATAAAACATGTTCCGCTTAATAGATTTGGATTACCTACAGATATAGCTAATGCAGTATTGTTTTTAGCGAGTGATGAATCATCATTTATAACAGGGGAAATATTAAGTGTGGCAGGAGGATTTGCTAAACCATCACCTTTATATAGTGATAACGTTAGAGGATAAATTTTATAGGGTATTGTTAATAATATATATTAGCAGTACCCTTAAATTTTGAAATTATATAGATATTTTATTTAGAATAATATATTTGATAGAGAAAGTATTAATTATATAATAAAATTTAAAATATACTTATTATATAATTAACTCGTTGTGCTAGTTGATTATAATTATTGAAAATACTAGAGTTCAACAAACTATATTTTGATATTTAAAAAAATCTATACAGTAATTGCAATATGTTTAGTAAAATAACTAGCACAACAGATTAATTAAATGATAGAAAGCTATTGACTACTTAAATTAATAAATATATCCTTATAAAGGATTAATTGAGAATAATGGAAAATATATACAAATATCTAGTTTTTTTAATAATCTATAAATAATTTTAGATATGCAAAAAATTAGATAATAGAATAAATATACAAAAAGGAGATTAGATTTGAGTAAAATAATAAGTTCAAATAGAACAAAAGGAATAATATGTATCATATTATCTGCTCTAGGTTTTGCACTAATGTCGGCATGTGTAAAGTTAGCAGGAGATTTACCAAACTTTCAAAAAGTTTTTTTTAGAAATTTAGTATCTGCAATTATAGCACTATATTTAATACTTAAACATAAGGGAAGTTTCACAGGAAAAAAAGAGAATAGAAATTTATTACTTATGAGATCAGCATTTGGAACTATAGGTGTAATTTTAAATTATTATGCTATAGATAAGCTAGTACTATCTGATGCAAATATGTTAAATAAACTAAGCCCTTTCTTATCAGTTATTTTATGTGCATGTTTTTTAAAAGAGAAGATAAATAAAAGGCAAATAATATCAATTATAATAGCATTTATAGGTGCATTACTAATAATAAAACCCACATTTAGTGTAGAAGTTATACCATATTTAGCTGGGATTTTTGGAGCGTTATGTGCAGCATCAGCATATACTTGTTTAAGAGTCTTAGGAAATAGGGAAGAGTCTTATACTATAGTATTTTTCTTCTCAATGTTTTCATTAATAACTATTTTACCTATATTTATATATGTTTATGAACCAATGACAACATCTCAATTAATATACTTACTTTTAGCAGGAGTATTTGCTAGTTTAGGACAGTTTGGAATAACACTAGCATATAGATATGCACCAGCTAAAGAAATATCTATATTTGATTATACTAATATAATTTTCTCTGCTATACTTAGCATATTTATATTTAATCAATATCCAGATATACTAAGTACTATAGGATATATAGTTGTATTCTCTGCAGCTTTTTATATATTCTTATATAATAAAAAATTAGATAGAATGGAAAAGGAAAATTAGTAAAAATAGTTTGAATTAATTTATTAGATACAATAATATGGTTATATATAAAATAACTAATGATAAGGTGTGACCAAATGGAAGAATTAAAAAAATCAATTAAAGAAATAGTAGAACAAGACATTATAAAAGTAGTTATAAGCAACAAAAAAGATAAAGAAGAAAAATATAATAAGATAGTGATTTTACTTAAGGAAAATTCTAAGAAAAAGTATTACCAAATAGAGAAATATACAGATAAGCAAGTATTCCATGAAAATATTGAACTAAACATGTTAGAAGAGAAAATATTAGATTTTATGGAATCTAAGTATAAGCAACTTTCGGCATGGGCAACAAATATGAATTTTGATTTAAAAATTTCAAAAAAAAATAAAGTATTTTTAGGAAAGAAAAAAAGTAATAATTCAAATATTGTTATAAAAGGACATAATAAAGAAAAAAATTATATATTAAAAGAGGGTACAATAATACAACCACTTATAGATTTAGGTGTATTTACAAAAGAAGGTAAAGTTATAAACTCTCAATATGATAAGTATAAACAAATAAATAGATTTATAGAAATTATAGACGATGAAGTAAAGAAAAATAACTTTGAAGAGTTAACGGTATTAGATTTTGGATGTGGAAAATCATACTTAACTTTTGTTTTATATTACTACTTTACTGAAATAAAGAAAATTAATGTAAAGATGATAGGATTAGATTTAAAAGCCGATGTTATTAAAAAGTGTAATGAGATAGCTAAAAAATATAACTATGAAAATTTAAGCTTTGAACTTGGTGATATAAATGGATTCAAATATAACAACAAAGTTGATATGGTAATAACTTTACATGCATGTGATACTGCTACTGATTACGCTTTATATAATGCTATAAAGTGGAACACAAAAATGATATTCTCAGTACCATGTTGTCAGCATGAATTTAATAGTCAGATGAAACCAGAAAATTTACCGATATTATCTAGATATGGAATAGTTAAGGAAAGAGTGTCAGCTCTTATGACAGATGCTCTTAGAGCAAATTTATTAGAGGTCTTAGGATATAAAACTCAGTTATTAGAGTTTATAGATATATCTCATTCACCTAAAAATATATTAATAAGAGCATCAAAATCTAATATATCAAAAGAGAAAAAAGAAAGAGCTTTAAAAGAAGTTAATGATTTAATAAAAGAATTTAACTTTAATCCAACATTATACAATTTATTAAAAAAAGATAATTTAATATAATAAAAGGGGCTGTAGCACTAAAAAATTATATACAATATGTTGTGCTAATTAAAATTATGCATAACTATATATTGTATTATTTACTCTTAATGCGACAGCCCCTTTTATATGCTACAGTATTATAAAATATATATGTTATAGATAACTTATAATACAATAATTGTTTTGAGCAATATATATCCGTTACTGAAGTAATGATATATATTTTGTGACATGAGTAGAGAGAATTTTATATTTCAATTTTATCTAAATTTAACTTCTTATCAAAATAAGAAGTTTTAGAAAAATGATTCAATATATAGTTAGCAGATAAACCTATAAATATGCCAGTACCAATACCTGATATAGATAGTATAGGTAAGTATAAAAATATATTGAAATTTTTAAATATAATAGATGCAGCAAATAATTGACCTACATTATGAAATACTGCTGAAGAAGTGCTAACACCTATAACTGATACATATTTGCCTCCTAAATGTTTAACTAATATTGTTACTAGAAAACTTAAAACTCCTCCTGAAATACTATATAGCAGGGAAGAAATACTACCACCTAGGATAGAAGATAATAGTATTTTAAGTATTAGTACAATAAATGTATCTTTATAGCTATCCAAAGTATATACAGAGATAACTATAATTAAATTAGAAAGTCCAAGTTTAGCACCAGGAGCTATAAATGGAATAGGTAGCATACGCTCGATTAAAGATAGTACTAAGGCCATAGAAACAAGTAGACCCATATAAATTATTTTATAAATTTTATTATGTTTAGTCATAATTAATGAGATAGTATCAAATCATCAGAACTATCATATTCATCTCCTTTTATTTCTATTATTAACTCGTTAGGTAGACATATTAGTGTTTTGCCTACCTTAGATATACTTCCTTGTTTAATACAAAGTTTATCTTTGCAATCAGCATCTACAATCTTTATTTCATTTCCATTTATAACAATTGTATTATTTTTGTGATTAGTTGATATTGGTAACCTTTTTTCAGAATTGACAGGCAAATCAATAGTAGTATAAACTTTGCCATTAATTTTAATAGTAGCATATAAGTTTTTATTGTTTTTATATACTACATTAGAGTATATAAAATTTGGTATGAATGAAAAAATTATAAGAACTACTATTATAACGAAATCCATCTTTTTGAAAAGTTTCATAATAATCCCCTTGAAATTTTTAAGTAAAAAATTAGTATAATTAGATTTTAAAGTAAAAACTTATTATATAGCAATATAAAAATAATTTTAAAGAGTAATTTTTGAAATATTAGATAGAAAAGTAGATAATATAGAATTTAAATATATTAGTTATCATTAACATGTTGACTGTAGA
>CALFLM010000008.1 GCA_937880075.1 uncultured Romboutsia sp.
ATAATTTGTCGCAATTAAATACTATTCCATTTTTACTGATATTTTTAACTAATACTTTTCGTTTATCTATATCTCCATATACTATAAATACTAAAGTACTAGTTTGAGGTATATTATCTATATATTCTGTAAAATATTTTTCATCTTCATCACTAAAATTTTTCTTTTTACCTTTTAATAATTCAAACTCTTTTAATATTACTATCTTCCTATCATCCATAAATGGAAGTGTCTCTATAGAGCTTATAAGTTGGTCTAGAGTAATTTCTCTTCCATCTATAATATCTAAATTAAAGTCTATCATTCCATCATTTAAAGTTAATTTAATCTCTTTTATAGCATTCTCTATTAAATAATATTCTTTCCCATAAAAAAGGTAAGTATTTTTTATATTTCTATTTTTTATATCATTTATAATATCCTTGTAGTTCATGTGATTGCTCCTTTATAGTTTTTGCTTCTTTATAAATCATATATAAAAATACTGCTATATAATAAATAATTACATAGTATAATTTAGGTTCTTCTATAGCAATATAAGCAAAATCTAAATTACTTATTTTTTCTAATAATATATATATAGTTTCTAAAACAAATCTGTTGATATACACCACTATACTTGATATATATATATTTATTTTGAACAATATTAAACTTAACATAGCTAAATATATAATAACACCTACAAATGGAACTATAATTATGTTGCTGAAAATCGAAACTAAAGGTATACCTTCGAAATTATAGTATATTATTGGTATTGTTAATATATTTGCAGATAAAGTTAATGAAATTATTTTTATATTCAATTTATTATTTATACGACCATAGAAATATATTATAGACAATGTTGCAAGAAAAGACAATTGAAAACTTATATTATATATTATGTGTGGATTATTTATTACAAATAATATACCTATAAATGATAATGTTGATATTTTATCTATTTTTCGGTCTAAGAAAAAACTTAAATAAAGTGATATCATAAACATTATAGATCTTACTATTGAAGGCGAATTGCCAACCATAGTTGAATAAAGAAACATCATAGTAGATAAAAGTATTAATTTATAAATCTTATTAATTCTTCCCATCATAAATATTATCAATCCCGAAAGTATACCTGTATGAAGTCCTGAAATTGCTATAATATGGCTAGTACCAGTTCTAGTAAACATTAATTTTTCATTTTGTGATAAATCATCTTTCTGTCCTAGCATTATAGAATTTATAAAGTCCGAATTTGCTTTATATAAATACCTTATTGTATTACTTATATAAGATTTTACTTTATAAATATACTCATACACTAAATTATTCCCTACTGTACTATAGTCTTTTAAGTAAATTAGCCCTTTATACCCCATACTCCTTAGATATCTTCCATAATCAAAATTTTCATATGACATTTTATTTAAATCTTTAAACTCTCCTGTTAGATTTATTTCACTACCAACTTTAATTTTTTTATATTTTGTATAATCTCTAACAACAAATTTTTCAACTATATATTCATTATATCTTTCTTTTTCTTTTTTATATTTTACTATACCTATAATCTCGATATCTTCATTATCATAGCTGGTATTAATTGTATTAATATTAGTGTATATAAAAGATACTATCAATAATATAATAAAAATTATTAAAAATGGTCTTCTCATAATTCCTCCAAAAACAATTTACTTTAAGTATCTTCAAAATTATCAATTCTTAAACAAAATAAAGGATATCAAAATTGATATCCTTTAAACATACTCATTTATATAGTTTTCTTTTTTCTTAAACAATAATCCAAGTAAATGTATTGCTTCTTTATTTTTTTCATTTCTGTTTATATTATTTAAAATCATAGCTTCTTTTATATCTATATAGGAAAATGCTAACTGAGTAAAAGTATTAATACTCAAATGTAAATTACATTCACCTTTTATTTTTTTAGCTTCAACTTTTTTATCTTTTATCTTTATATTGAAAGTTCCATTATTTTCTTTTATAAATTTATCTTCTATAAATACATTTGCACTTAGCTCTATATCATTATTAATTTTTAATCCATTAAAGTATTTTTCTACATTTATAACTCGCCCCATCATAAATGGCTTTACTTTAGTATCTATATTTTTAGGATTTTCTAAAACAAATCTTATTTTATCATTTATAGGAGCTGATATAGTAACTTTCTTACATTGAGTATTGTGGTTATAAATAAATTTTAAAATAGATTTTAGTGAGTCTAAATCTTTATAGAATAGCTCTCTCACAAATATATTATCTCCATTTAAGAAATATACTATATACCCTTTATATGAAACATCTTTATAAACATATATATGACCATTTTCGCTTTCAACTTCTTTAAATAAATTTATATAATACTCTTTATCTCTAACTGTATTACCATTTACATCTTCTAAAAATAAATTATTTATATCAATTAAATCATCGATATGTTTTTCACTTGCTTTGTATAGCCTACCTAATAAATTAAAATTTTTTAAATCTTCTATATTTATATTGTATTCTAATTGATCATAACAGTGTTCATACCCATATTTTCTATACAATCTATAATCAATAGGCATAAGTATTGATACTAGTTGATTTTTTTTATAGAGTTCATTAAGGGAGTATTCCATAATTTTTTTCATATACCCTCTGCCTCTTACTTGCGGAAATGTAGATACACCAACAATATATGATGTTTCATATTCTTTATTATCTAACTTTATTTTATATTGGTTTAATTGAAGAGAAGATACAATGTCATTATCTTCACATGCTACAATAGTATTATTATTATCGTATTTATTATTGAAATAGTAATTAACAAAGCTTTCTTCATCATTAAAACAATAATTCCACATTTCTTTAATATCATCTATTTCTTCTTCTTTAGCATATCTCATATTCATATTAGCTCTCCCTAACAGTGTATTTCTCAACAAATTTAACAGGGTGATAAGAAAGTTTAGCTTTTCTAAGCCCAGGTATTCCTAAGTCCTCTTCTCTATTTACAAACTCTACATTATCAAATTCGTTTAATATAAATTGCTGATTTATGTATGGATATAATCCTCTTATATTTGGATTAGCTTTTTCTATATGAATTAATGCCATATTAGAATTTATAAGTTCACCCATAGTAAATGCCTCTAATTTACCATCTACATATATACCTGATATCTTTAATCTATCTTTTAAGTATTTATAATTATTAAATATCTTCTTACAGATTCATCATCCATACCTTCATCAAATTCATTATTTTCTTCTTTATTTACAGTCCACTCTTTTAATAAATTTAAACAATCTGCAAAGTATTTCTCATCAAGAAGTCTATACTCATACCTTCCTTCATAATCTTTTAAAAATGCATTTATATGATTTCTCTTTTTTTGGTTTTTTCTTCCTCCTAAAGTTCTTAAGCTTTCACCATCATATACATAATCAAATAAATCTCTTTCCTCTATATATTCAAATTCATCTGGATAATTATCTTGTAAAATCCCTACAACTTCTTTAGTTATACCTCTAAAACATATTTTTTTGTTACTTTCTTTGAGGTATCTTATAATAAAATCTATAGCTTGCGGCAACTTTTCTTTTTTAGCTAAAGGTAATATAGAAAAACTATTGCCCTCATATTCTGCCATTATAACTGCAAAATCATCACATATAACATATCCTGTTTTATATACATGTTGCCACATATATAATGTAGTAAAACAGTATTCACAGGCCTCGTAATCGACTAAATCAAAATATGGTTGTAGCTCTTTTATTGAATCTGTGGTTATTTCTTTGAATTTCATATGTACTCTTTAATCCTTTCTTACATTTATGTCTTAATAATCTAATATATAAAAACGATACTATACTCTTAAAAATTCAATATTATTGTTATCTATTGAATTATCTTATACTTTATTGATTAAAATATAAGATAGTTTATATTACTAATTTATGTTACCCATATTATTTATTTATAAACATATAATGAACGGAGGTAATTTATTGAAAAAGTTATTTTTAACTTATATTCTAATAATTATTATAATATCACTTTTAATTCCATCTGGCAAAAATAACTATTTATCTATACATACTATAGATGTCGGACAAGGAGATAGTATATTGATACAAACTCCTAACTTAAAAAATATATTGATTGATGGTGGTGATGATAATAGCCATCATATAGTATCTAACTATTTAAAAAAACAGAATGTAAAAAGTATAGATTATATAATAGCTACTCACTTTGACTCTGATCATATAGGTGGTCTAGATAATATAATAGATAAATTTAATGTATCAAATATATATGCTCCTAACTATGAGTCTAATACAGTATCCTATCAAAATTTAATCACTTCCTGTTTAAATAAAAATTTAAATTTACAATATCTAAAAAAGGGCGATTTTATTAATATAGAGGATAATATAGATTTAACAGTACTTGAACCTTCTTATATTCAAGAAGAAAATAACCTTAACTCTATAGTATTTAGAATAGATTATAAAAATAAATCCTTTTTATTTACAGGAGATGCTGAAGCTGATAACGAACTAAATATTATAAATTCTTATGAGCTTAATGACATAGATTTTCTTAAGGTTGGACATCATGGGAGTAGCTCTTCTACTACATCTGAGTTTATTGAAGAAGTAAGTCCAGATGTAGCAGTCATATCATGCGGATATAAAAATCAATATGGTCATCCACATAGAAGTACTTTAGACACTCTAGAAAAAAATAATGTATTAACCTATAGAACAGATATTTTAGGTAATATTGTATTTTACAGTGATGGTGAAACTATTTTTACAACTAAAGACTATAAATTAAATAAGAAGTAGAATACTTCTACTTCTTATTTAATAAATCATTTACAACAACAGATGCTATTATAAGCCCTCCAACAGAAGGAACAAAAGATATACTACCAGGTGTTACTTTTTTGCCATTTAGTATTTTCTTTTTTAACTCTTTAGGTTGTTCTGTAGAGTAAACTACTTTTAATTTTTTTATTTTTCTATCCTTTAATTCTTTTCTCATAACTCTTGCTAATGGGCATATTGTAGTTTTATGTATATCTGTAACTTCTATTTTAGTAGGGTCTAATTTATTACCCATACCCATAGAACTTATTATGTCTATACCTTTCTTTTTACAAGTCTCTATTAAGTGTATCTTAGATGTTACCATATCTATTGCATCAACTACATAGTCGTAGTTTTCACATAATATGCTTTCACTTGTGTCTTTATTATATAATTTTCTTATAGCTTTTATATTTATATCTGGATTAATATCTAATATTCTATCTTTCATAACCTCAACTTTATACTTTCCAACAGTTGAGTGTAGTGCTGGTATTTGTCTATTAATATTAGTTATATCCACTTCATCAAAGTCAACTATAGTTAAGTTACCTACCCCAGCTCTTGCTATAGCTTCTGCTGCAAAACTTCCTACTCCTCCAACTCCAAATACTATTACATTAGAGTCTTTAAGTTTGTTTATGCCTTCATCTCCTATTATTAAACCAGTTCTTGTCGTGAAGTTTTTTTCCATTATCATCGCTCCTAAAATAATATTTATCTTAACTTGTATATCTATATTATATTCTTATATATAAAAAAGAACTCAATTGAGTTCTTTTCACTGGCGGGAATGCATGGGAATCGAACCCACCCAAGAAGCTATTAACTCCTCATACTAGTTTTGAAGACTAGAGGACACACCAGCGCCCATCCACTCCCATATACAATCTTATATTTATATATAATATAATATCATATATTATTTTCAATTTCAACTATTTTATAAAATTAAAAGGGCTAATCTCTTTTTAGAGAAAGCCCTTTACTCTATCCAACTATATAAATATCTATTGTTTTTCTTCCCCAATTTTTAACTGCTCCTTCATCATTCATATATATATCTATTTTATTACCTTTTATTGCGCTACCACAATCTTCAGCTATAAATGTTTCCCCCAATTGAGGTATGTAAACTTTCGTTCCATAAGGTATAACACTAGGATCTACTGCTATAGTTCCCCACTTAGGTGTTGTTCCTGTCGATGTTATACCGCCCCCTGTATATGCTGTTGCAACAACAGAAATATGCTTTCTATTTGAATTAGAACTTGATGAATTCCCATTTGATGAGTTATTGCTATAAGAAGTAGATTTAGCTCTCGTACTCTCACCTCTTGATGAAGCAACTTGAACTTCTACTTTAGTTCCTTTTTTTATAACCTTATCTACAGGCTCTGTTACAACAACTTCTTCTATAAATTTCTTTTCTACTTGTTTACCATTATGATAAGTAATCTTATATAATAGTTCATTATTTCCTGGCTGACCTTCTACTTCAACTTTAGTATTACCCTTTAGTAGCTCCTTATCTTCTACAACATTAACTTCAAAAGGAACTTCCTTATCTTCCTTTATTGTTTTCTCTGTAACTTCTATAACCTCTATTTTGTCACCATCTGAAATCTTTTGATCTAAAGGTGCACTTATTATGTCATTTTTATCGTATTTAACATTTTGTTCTGCCAACACATCTCCAACATTAGATTTTAAAGTTGATATTTCCGTTTCTTTTCCCTTAACTACTAATGTTATATTTTTATTTGCTAAAATATAACCTCCTGATAATAATCCTATAGACAATACGGCGACCATGGCCGAGACTTTTAATACCTTATTATTTTTTATATTCATAATACTCTCCTTCTTTAATTTATTTATATATTAATTCGTTTTGTTTTATGTTATATACAAATTGTAACCTTTTTGATACTTTTTGTCAACTTGACAAAATTTTACTTTTATGCTTATTAAATATTTAACTATTTTTAATTAATTTTTATATAGTATACTCTCATTACTTTAATCATAAAATCAATACAAAAAAGCATAGCTTAAGCTATGCTTTTTTGTATTGATTTTATTTATATATTGTTAATTTGCCAATCAATAGGCTTTTTACCTAATTCAACTAATATTTCATTTATTTTAGAGAAGTGCTTGCATCCCAAAAATCCTCTACTCGCAGATAATGGACTTGGATGAGGAGCTTCTAAAATATAATGTATACTAGTATCTATAAGTTCTGTTTTCTTCCTTGCATTTGCTCCCCATAAAACAAATATTACAGGATCTTTTCTTTCACTTAATAATTCTATAATTCTATCAGTAAAAATCTCCCATCCTATTCCTTTATGAGAATTAGCCTCATGTGCTCTTACTGTTAATGCAGTATTAAGAAGTAATACTCCTTGAGCAGTCCAAGGTATCAGATATCCATTATTAGGTATAAAACACCCAATATCACTTTTTAATTCTTTATATATATTTAGTAGAGATGGAGGTATAGCTACATTAGGTTGTACCGAAAACGCCAATCCATGAGCTTGATTTTCACCATGATATGGATCTTGTCCTAATATTAATACTTTTGTATCTTTATAAGAGGTACGCTTTAAAGCTTCAAATATATTATTCATATTAGGGTATATTATTTTAGTCCTATACTCTTTTTTTAGAAATTCTCTTAAACCTAAATAGTATGTTTTTTCAAATTCATCAGATAAAATATCATCCCAATCATTGCCTAGCTTGACCATAGTAACACATCCTTTTATTTATTATATAAAGTCCTTTTATTATCATCTCTTTTTGTTATTTTATTTCTATCGAAATTTTCTAATATAATCATGCAATTTTTTCTACTTGAATTTAACATATCTCTATATTGCCCTAATGTTATCTCTCCAAATTCTTCTAAATACTTTATTAGATCTTTCTTTGTTTCTTCATAAATTTCTTTATCCATTATATATGTATCATCTAATTTTTCTATATCTTTTCCTATCATATACTCTAAAACTTCTTCATAGTATTTATTTTCACATATGTCCTTTATATTTAATATAGTTAATACTTCAGACGATTTTAATTTTTTTTGTATGTTATCTTTTATTTCCTTTTGCTTATCATTTAATATTACTTCAAAATCATAAATTGATACTAAATTTTCATCTACCTTTATAATTTTTTCATTTTGTAATTTATCAAGTAGTGTATCCATTTCTTTGGTTTTAAATTTACTTTCAACCTTAGATCTTACTTCTTCCTTTAATATACCACTTCTAAGTCTATACTTTTTATGATAAGTATTTAAAAGCTCTACTATTGATCTTTTTAAATTTTCATATTGATTTGTATGTACATATATATTATTGATGTTTACAACTTTATTTTCTTTTATCAACTTATCTATAGCGTTTATAATAAGTTCTTCATTTTCTCCAGTATAACTCATTATATCTTTTAATGTTTTGTACGATTTTAAACTATTTTTAAAATATTCTTCTAGTATATCTTCAAGCTCTCCTTTTTCTTTTATTTTAAGAGAACTTATAACATTCTCATCAAACTTTTTGTGTTTTTTAGGCTTTGTATCTATAATAATTCCACCACCTACAGTTTCAAGTGGTGAATAATTTCTAAGTACGAAACTGTCTAATTTTTTAGCTACTATACTCTCTTCTAATCTAAGCTGGGCATAACAACTTTCTCCAGGCTTAGTAATCTCTTTATCTAATGGAACTACCCTACAAAGTATTTCTCTAGCTCCATGATAAACTCTTAGTCTATCCCAGTGCTTTAAATTTTTATTAGTATGTTTAACTAAAGATAATTTAACATCTATCATCATAGATTCTTCTAAAGAATTTGGTGATGCTAAAACATCTCCTCTTTTTAATTCTTCAACCTTTATATTAGCTATATTTATAGCTGTCCTTTGACCTGCATATGCAGTTTCAACACTTTGACCATGAACTTGTATACTTCTTATCTTAGTTTTTAAGTTGTTAGGATAAATAACTAAGTCATCATCTATACTTATTTTTCCTTCAAGTAATGTTCCTGTAACAACTGTACCAAATCCTTTTACAGAAAATACTCTATCTATATTAAGCCGAGCTGGTGAATTTTCATTTTTATCATCTATATCATTGCTCATATCATCTATTTTTTTTATAAGATTACTTATTCCATTTCTTGATATAGAGTCTACTTCTACAATTTCTGCATTATCTAGGAAAGTACCTTTAGTTTTTTCTCTGATATCTTCCTTAACAAGCTCTATAAACTCATTATCAACAGTATCACATTTTGTAAGTACTATAATTCCTTTTTTTACATTTAAAAAAGATAATATATCTAAATGTTCAACAGTCTGTGGCATAACACCTTCATCACTAGCTACTACAAATAGCACAATATCTATACCAGCTGCTCCTGCTAACATATTTTTTATAAACTTTTCATGCCCTGGTACATCAACTATACCTGCCCTTTTATTGCTTGGTAAATCAAAATATGTAAATCCAAGATTTATAGATATTCCCCTTCTTTTTTCTTCTTCTAGGGTATCTGTATCTCTTCCTGTAAGCGCTTTTATTAAAGTTGTCTTTCCATGGTCTATATGACCTGCCGTTCCTATTATTACATTTTTCATATACTGCCCCCTAGTTAAAGTTATTAATTTAAAGCTTTTTGTAGCTCCTTAGCTATAATTTCAAATTCTTCTTCAAATATGGTTCTTACATCTAATATATATTTATTATCATATATTCTTGCTATTATATGTGAATTACTTAATCTCAATTTCTTCTCTAAAGATGACACACTAATATTTTTAGGAGTTATCGCTACTACTTTTGTTTTTATTGTTTCTAATGGCATAGAACCTCCACCTACTTGAGATAATCCATCTTCTATAAAAACATTAGCATCTATATTTTTATCAATTATTTTATCATATAAACTCTTAGCTTTTTTATCTAACTCCCATATCTTATAAGTTAACATTCTAAGAGTAGGTATTTCCTTTATTGCTTTTTCTTCATCTAAATACATTCTAAGAGTAGCCTCAAGTGCACAAATAGTAAGTTTATCAACCCTTAGAGCTCTCGTAAGCTGATTTTTTTTCATTTTATCTATGTACTCTTTTTTACCAACTATTATACCCGCCTGAGGACCTCCAAGCATTTTATCTCCACTAAATGTAACTATATCTGCTCCATTTTTTAAAGAGTCTAATACTGTTGGTTCATAAGATAATCCATATTTAGATAAATCTATAAATACTCCGCTACCTAAGTCTTCTATAACAGGCAAATTATATTTTTTACCTAGCTTTTTTAATTCCTTTATTTCAACACTTTCTGTAAATCCTAATATTTTATAATTGCTAGTATGAACCTTCATTAAGACACCCGTTTCTTCATTTATAGCTTCCTCGTAGTCATTTAAATGGGTTTTATTTGTAGCACCTACATCTACTAGTTTAGCTCCACTAAGCTCCATTATACTTGGTATTCTAAAAGAACCTCCAACTTCAACAAGCTCTCCTCTTGAAACTATTGCTTCCTTACTTTTTGCTAAAGTACTTAAAACAAGAAGAACTGCTGCTGCGTTATTATTAACTACTAAAACATCTTCTGCATTTGTAATTCTTTTTATAGTTTCAGTTAAATGAGAGTATCTAGAACCTCTTTCACCTTTGTCTATATTATATTCTAAATTAGAATATCTAAATGCTGTATTTAGTACTTCATTTTTTATACTTTCACTAAGCAAAGATCTACCTAAATTAGTATGTATAACCACACCAGTAGCATTTATAACTTTTTTTAAAGATAATTCATATTTTAACCTAACTATATATATTGCATCATTTACTATGTCATCAATAGAAATATCAAAATCATATATATTTTCTTTTAAATTTATTATACTTTTTCTGTTTATATCTATAGCTTCTCTAATACCTTCTATTACTAAATCTCTAGGGTATTCAGATATAATATTTATTATTTTACTATCTCCTAAAACCTCATCTACTGAAGGCAATTTAGAAAATAACTTTCTCTTATCCAATATAATCACTCTTTCTATTTTTTTATTTATAATATATATTTTATAATTTACCTATACAATTAATAAGTTAAACCAAATTTAATAGATTAAATTTAATTTAACTTATTTTCTATTTATAGAATATATCAACTTAATATATAAAAATACGGTTATTATATAACCGTAATGTATTTATCCTCTTTATTTTTTACACTTCCTATTATTTTTGCTTCTATTGATCCATTTGCTTTCATATCTTCAACTAACTTATATGCTAATTCTTCTTTTACTGATATTAAAAGCCCTCCTGATGTTTGCGGGTCATATAAAATATCTTCTATTGCTGTATCAACATCTATTATATTTACATCTTTTGAAATATACTCTTTATTTTTATACATTCCAGCTGGAATAATTCCCATATTTGCCATATCAATAGCTCCATCTATTATAGGCACATCTTTAGAATTTATTTCAATACTAACATTTGAGGCTTTAGCCATTTCTAAAGCATGACCAAGTAAACCAAATCCAGTTATGTCTGTTACAGAATTCACTTTTATATAGTCAAAACTCTTAGCTGCATATTTATTTAAATGCACCATAACTTCTATAACCTTATCAGAAATTTCTTTTGAAACAAGTTTTTCTTTCATAGCTGTATTTAATATACCTACACCTATAGGCTTTGTTAGAATTAATTTATCACCAACTCTAGATGTTGCATTTGACAATACTTTTTGTGGATGAACGACTCCTGATACAGAAAGGCCATATTTAGGCTCTTTATCATCTACAGTATGACCTCCTACTAAAAGAGCGCCACTTTCTTTAACTTTATCAAATCCACCTTTTAAAATTTCTGCTAATATATTCATATCATGACATGATGGAAAACACACTATATTCATTGCAACTATAGGCTTTCCTCCCATAGCATATACATCTGACAATGAATTAGAAGCTGCTATCTGTCCAAATATATAAGGATCATCTATCATTGGAGTAAAAAAGTCTAAAGTTTGAATTAATGCTGTTTCATCATTTAATTTATAAACTGCTGCATCATCTGCAGTATCTAAACCGACTAGCAAATTATTGTTATTTTCATTTTTAGGAAGTTGTGATAATACTGAAGCCAGAACCTCTGGCCCAATTTTGGCCGCTCAACCACCTGATGTTGTCATTTCTGTTAGTCTTTTTAATTTTTCCACTATTACCTCTCCTCTCCCTAATTTATACACTACTTATAATAACATATTTTTTATACTTTATTAGAAATATTTCTCATCATTATAATCTATTACTCTATACTTATTAGAGTTTTTAATTCTTCATATTTTTTATCACCTATACCATTTACATTTTTTATTTCCTCTATTGAGTTAAATTTTCCTTTCTCTTCTCTATAGTTTATTATTTTATTAGCAGTAGCTTCTCCAACGCCTGGAAGTGCATCTAATTCTTGTACACTTGCTGTATTTATATTTATTAAATTATTTTTATTATTTAAATCACTTTCTATATCATTTTCAAATGTTTCATTATTATAACTTTCTAAATTATTACCTATTTTAGGTATTATATAATGAGATTCATCTTTAAGTTTCATTGCTAAATTCACTTTATTCAAATCTGCATTTTCTGTGGTTCCACCTAGTTCATTAACTGCATCAGATAATCTTTTTTCAGCTTCTATAGTAACAACTCCAGGATTTTTTACCTCACCACTAATAAATACAGTTATAGTTTTTTTATTTGTATTTTCTATTTTTATCTGTTCTTTTCCTTGGTTATCTTTTTCATCAGATAGATTATTAGGTACAGATTCTTTTTCACCAACATCACTTTGACTAACTATATAAACATTATCTTTTATATCTAAATTTTTGTTATCTATTATTTTATATATACTAAATAGTAATATCAGTGTAAATATTATTATTTTCCATTTTTTCATTTTTATCACCTCTCTATATTTTGATTATTGACCAAAATATGTTATACTAAAATGTAATATTTTATTTTGGAGGTTATTTCATGAAAAAATTTTTTTCATTTGTACTTACACTTCTTATAACCTTATTGCCCGTTTTTAATACAAACAATTTATTATTTGCAGATAGTGACCCAAACTTAACTGCTGAATATGCAGTATTAATGGAATACGAAACAGGACAAGTTTTATATAGTAAAAATGGTTATAGCAAGATTTATCCAGCTTCAACTACTAAAGCATGGACAGCTTATATCGTTTTAAAACATGTTAAAGATTTAAATCAAGTAGTTGAGATAAAAGATTTACCTATTGTTGATGGGTCAAGTATGTACCTAAAAGAAGGTGAAGCATTTACAGTAAAAGAACTATTAGATGCATTACTAATTCACTCATCTAATGATGTAGCTATGGTTTTAGCTAAATATGTAGGTGGCTCTGTAGAAAACTTTGTAAATATTATGAATAATGAAGCTAAAGCTATAGGGGCTAAAAATACTCATTTTAATAATCCTCATGGATTGCCAGATGAAAACCACTATACTACAGCTTACGATATGGCTCTTATGGCTAGAAAGGCTATGGATAATGAGATATTTAGAGATATAGTTAAAACTAAATATGTTAAATACCCTGCTACAGAAGCTTATCCTTATGAAAGATACTTTGAAAACACTAATCAATTTTTAACATCAAAATCTAAAATGGAATATAAAGGTCAACAAGTAGATATTAAGTATGATGTTGTAGATGGTATAAAAACAGGATATACTGATGCTGCAGGAAAATGTCTTTTATCTACTGGCGTTAAGAATAATATAAGAGTTATTTCTGCGGTTTTTAAGTCTACTGTTAATGATTTATATCTTGATTCTAGAACTTTGCTAGATTATGGTTTTGATAATTTCTATATTGATACAATTGTTGACAGAGATAAGCTTACAAAAGATAAAAAAATATTTTTAAGTAAAGAAAAAAAATTAACTTATCAACCAAAAACTAATTACAACGTTACATTACATAACAATAGCAAAGCTGATGATTATTCAATAAAAACTAAATTAGATGATGTTAAGTTACCTATAAAAAAAGGGGATAAAGTAGGTACTTTAGATATTTATAAAAACAAAAAACTAGAAAAGAGCATTGATTTAATTGCTAAAAATGATGTAACCAGTATGTTTACTTTTAATAAAGGAAATAAGCTTTTCTACAATATGTTAAAAATACTTTTAATTATAGCTATATTAATTTTTATAGTATGTGTTATACGTAAAGGTAAGAAGAAAAAAAAGAGTAATCTATTCTCTAGAAAGAGAAGTGTTTATTCTAGAAAGAGAAAACATAGAAAATATTAAAAACTATTAATCAATAACTCAGAGGGGCTGTCGCATTAAGATTAAATAATACAATATATAGTTATGCATAATTTGAATTAGCACAACAT
>CALFLM010000009.1 GCA_937880075.1 uncultured Romboutsia sp.
AATTTCAATAGATACACTCTTTTTTATTTAAACTATACCCTAAAGCCAAATTTTGAGACTAGTTATTTTTATCATAATAAAACTGTACATGAAATGGTATTTTAAATTTCTTGTAAAGTAGGTATATTAATATAAATATTCATATGGGTGTTATAGATCGAGTAAATATGATCATTAAATCATATGTTTTAGTGAAAATTAAAAAACGCCTACTAGAAGATAAGCGTTATTAGTTTTAATCAATTCTATATTCACCTATTACAGTTTTACCATCTTTTTCGTATACATGAATTATCCTAGGACCTTCTTTTTCCCTTTTTTTCATATAAGCAATTGCCTCTTCTGGATTGTTAGGCTGATTTTTTTCATCATATAAATCAACTTTTCTTACATACCCCTCAACATCATTTAAGCCGACAACGGCCATTAAATCTGGTTCCTGCCATTCACCATCTCCTTTGTCAATATAAGTTCCATAAGTTTCACCATTATCATTAGTTTCAAAATATCCTCTAATGGTATCAATTGTTTTATAGATTTTACCATTATCATTTGCTGAACTAGTAGTACTTATTCCGTATCCTACAATCAAAACTGACACTGATAATCCAATTACACAAAATTTTAATTTTTTCATTTGGCTATGTTAGCCATCTTCGTGATAGATATGACATAAAAACAACCACGCCTTAGACTTTTCAATACATTGAATTATAAGATGTGGTTGTTTTTATGACTTATTATAAATTCTTCGTGATATAGTAATATTATTAAATCTACAGATTATAATTTATCGCTAATTTAAAAATTTTCATATTCTTTAGGTATTGGAATGTTAAATTCTTTACATAATAATTTTACATCATGAATATCACTTTCTCCAAATTCATACCCTAAGTGAAATAAGACTTGATTTTTAGCATTTATACAAGAAACCATAATATTTCCTATTTTTCCAACACCATCGAATATATTTTTTTGAAAAACTTCGCCTTCATAACATATGGTTCCATCACAGTTATCTTTAAACATATGTAAATCAATAATTCGTAATTTATTATCAGACCAAATAGTATGTACTTCACTTGTATACTCCACTACAATTTCATTAAATCCTTTATTTTTAATTATTTCAATAAATTTATTATAGTTTTTTTCTTCTACAAATAAATCAATGTCATTATGCTGACGTGTTTCTTTTCCAAGTAAAGCATCTACACCCCAACCACCATCTAACCATATTTCTATATTATTATTATATGCCCAACTCAATATTTCACAAGCATCATTTATTCCAATCACTTTATCACCTCTAAAAATTTCTATTTATATATAATATTAATAATATCTTCACTTCACATTATATAACAATTGTGAACTTAATTATATTATACAAAGTATTCAATTATTTTCCAATTATAAAATGGTTTCATTAATTCTAAGTAAGGTTCCTTATTTTATATTAACTCAATGAATCTATTTCTAATAGTGGCTCTAGTTACATATGTATCCTTAGTAGCTACATTCACTAGCATATCTTTAATTCGGTCATTCTTTTTATTCTTCTTACTTAGTTGTAGAAATTTAAACCAAGCCAAATAATTATTGATATATTTTGTGGATACACCATTAAAAGTCATTAACCATCTCTTAAAGCTACTGTGAAGAGCATTTATATGCTGTAAATGATAAACACTATCTATCATTGATTTTCCCCTAGGAACTTGCTTTAACTCTATATTCAACTTATCCTTTATTGCCATATATGATTTATGTGAATCTACGCAAAAAGTAGCATCTTCACATATTTTATTGTCAAAGAAGTTAATTATTTGATTTGTTGTAATTCTGCCATTACAAACAGCACCCATAAGGATATTTCCTTTTCTATCAATTGCTGTCTCTATACAAATCTGCTCTTTTGATATTCCTCTTTTCTTCTTATCATTTTTACCTTTACCTCTTTTTCTAGGGTTTCTAGGCATTACAAATGTAGTACTTTTAGAATGATTCCCTTTAAAAGACTCCTTAATAAAGCATTCATCTACTTCAACTATACCTTCAACTTTATCATTTTTTAATGATAGATTGATTACATCAAGTATCCTATGACGCATGTAAAAAGACGTTTTAACACCTACTCCGACTTCTTCAGCACATTTTCTTATAGAAAGTCCTAATATCATTAATTCACAGTATTTTAGCCATTTATCTAAGCCTAATTTTGTATTAGAAAATGGAGACATAGTAAACTCATCAAAACTTGTACGACAACGTTTACATATATATCTTTGTCTTCCGTTAGATTTCCCATTTTTATTTACATCTTTACATTGACATTTGGGGCATTCGTATCCTTTAGAAAATCTACTTTCTTTAACATTATCTCTAATTTCAGAAGAATTAAATAAAGTACTTAATACTTCTTGTGCTACTGAAATTAACTCTGTAAGTTCATTCTTTTTTAAATCTTTTATCATAGCTTTTATATCTATTTTTGACATAATATTAGGTATCCTTTCTGCAAATTAGTTGAAATATAGTTTATACCTATATTATAGCCTATTTTAGATATAATTAATCACAAAGTTAGCTAACATAGCCTTTCATTTAAACACCCCTTTTTTCTATCTTAACTTTAATTGTAACATTTATTAAAAGCTACTAACAAAGACTTTTATCTTCATAAAAAACAAGAAACAGGTTTCACCCCTACAATACAAAGAGCATTTCAGGAAACTTTTTATAATTTTAAATATTTACTTACAGTACCTTTTGTAATTCCTAATTTTTTAACTATTTCTTTTTGCCTAAAACCTTTTTCTTTTAGCTCTTTAACTTTTTCTATTAAATCTTGTTTTTGTTGTTCTCTTTTAGTTAGTCCATTTTTATTTCTTGGTGTTCTTCTCTCATTGTTTCTTCTGTATTTTTCTTTTGTGCTAATTATTGTTTTAAGTTCTTTCTGCTCATTATCTGTTATTTCTAACATTTCAATTAATCTATCGTTTGAATATTTATATTTCTTTTCTGCATAGTACTTCTCTGCACTTCTTGTATCTCTTTCAACTTCTCTATCTGTTAAAGGTTGTATAAACATTAAATTTAGTTCTTTGACCTTCTCTAATGCCTCTATTTCATCTTCTATAAAGCAACAAGTATAATATCTATATAAAAATAATATGACCTCTCTATGCCCCTTTAAATCGTAATTTCTAAGTTCGCATAATTTTGCTATATCTAAAACTCTTGAATAATATAAGTTATACTCATTAAATAGACTAACTATCTTTTTAGGTCTACCTTTTGATTTTTCTTTTTTAGGCTTTAACTCTGGAAGATATTCTTCTTGTATTTCTCTTAGTGTATATACGTATTCGTTATAATCTAATACTTTAACTTTAGTATTAGATTTTGTATTTATACTATCAACAACCCTTAAAACTCTAGTTGGATCAAGTGCATTTGGGTCTGCTCCAAACTCTTTTAATTGGTTATATATATATCTTTCTATTGCATACCATAAAGGCAATGCTTGGCTAGGTGCTTTATCTATCAAAGCAATATAATAAAGCCCTCTACCACTATCTATAAGAAAACTAGGAGTTGGTATTTTGACACCATATAAGTCTTTTTCTAAAAAATATCTAACTGCTTCTTTTGAATATTTGGTCTTGTGGCAATCTATATCAATAAATATTAAATTCAACTCTTTTATATTTTCAATTCTTCTTTGTGGTTTATAGAATGTATTCATTGATACATAGGTATTTATTTTTTCCAGTAATATTTCATCTGTATTATTTATTAATTCCTCGGCTTTATAATGCCATTGAGTGTAATTAGGATTTTTATGTGCTATTGTTATGTATCCCTTATTATCTCTATGTAGTAACTCTAAGTATTCCTTGCTTTCTTCTATGTTTTTTAATTCATATTTTTTTAACTGCATAATTAAAAGTCCTTTCCCCATAACACCAAAAACACTGCTAGGGAAAAGGACTTTTATATATTTTTACCATTGAACTTTATGTATGAATATGCTAATATCTATTCATAATAATTATATAAAAAATCACTTTTCAAAAGTGTTTTTGTTTGTTGAAACCAGGAGTAAGTCGACCAAACTTAAAGGCTCCTGGTTTTGTGTTATGTAATTTTATTTTTTTCGATTTTTAAGATAAATATATTTTATCATAAACAATCGAATATTTGTAAAAAATAACTAATATTTGTAAAAAATAACTAATTTCTAAAAATGGATTTATTTATTTTTTTATTTCAATATTTTTAAAGACCAAAAGAGCCACACTTATTTTTTAAGTTTAGCTCTTTTTTTAATTCTTACTAAATTTAATCCAATCAACTTTATTTTATATATCTAAAATCAATTCTTTGCCACCTAAAAGCTCATTTTTTTATTCCATTGACCTTTTGTATTATTTTAAAAATAAAATACCTTAAAATCGATTTAAATGTGTTTTAGATTTATATTTTTATAAATTTTTATTTAAGTTTTATAAATAATTTTGTATATTTTCTTCACAAATTTAACCGTATTTTATTTTTATTTTTTAATTTTTTTATCTACCAATTTATAATTTTTAGCTATAAATAAAGTCCACTTTTTAAATAAAATTTAGTTCAAAAAATTTAAAATCATAGCAAAAAATAAATTTTTAATTATGTATTTTTTATGTAAAAATCATGTATTTTCTATGTATCAGAGATGTATTTTTTATGTATTTTTTCAAAGTTTTTTGATATCACTTTTTTATCAAAAATTATTAATTTATATTAAATATTTTTTATATATGAGTGTATGTTTTTTGTATGCTTTTTGTATGTTTTATGTATGT
>CALFLM010000010.1 GCA_937880075.1 uncultured Romboutsia sp.
TAATGAAATATTTTAATTAAAACATATATATTTTAAACTTTAAAATAGTAAAGTTATATATAAAAATATAAAAAAGGAAAATATAGCTCTATCATTATATAATCTTTCATTCATTAAATATTGATAGTCATTAATAAAACCAATATCTTTATTAATCATTTTTCCTTAACCATTTATATACTATGTTTAAAAAGATACTCCCTTAATTATATTACGATTTCTAGTATCGTAGTTAATAACATGTGACTTTTCTATTTCAGAATAATATTTATATAATAATTTGGTCTAGTTTATATACAGAAGTTATCTTTAAAATAAGTATCCAAATTACTTAATTTACATTTTCTATATTACCTTATTTAAAAAAATCTCACTTAATATTGAAATGATACCTAAAAAGTAGATAGCTTAATGAAAGACTATCTAAGTAATTATATGGTGCTTGTATTCCACAGGTATCATATTAATTTATCTGAAAGCTATAGTTGTTATACCAATATATGTAATCATCTATTGATTTAATTAACTATTCTCTAAAAGTATATGAATTTTGGTAGATTAGCTCCTCCTTTAGATATCCAAAAAAATTTTCAATGCATGTATTATAATAACAATTTCCTTTTCTTGACATACTTTGTTTAACTCCATATTTCTTAAGTGTAGATTTATAGATATTTGATTTATAATGGAACCCTTGATTACTGTGTATAATCAAATTATTAAATTCACTAGCCTTAACTTTTTTAAAGGCTTCGTCTAAAGCCTCCTTAACAAATGATATATCTAAACTATCACTAATTTTATAATCTATGATTTCTCTATTATATAAATCTTCAATAGCTGATAAATACATTCTTTTACGTTCATTATCATATTTTAAATAAGTTATATCTGTAAACCATTTTTGATTAGGAGCATTACAATTAAACTTTTTATTTAATAGATTAGGCTCCACTCTACCTATATCAATAGTTTTATGTGTATAGTATTTAAATCTTTTTTCCTTATTATAGATCGAATATTTAAAGATTTCATAAGTCTAATTATATTTTTATGGTTCACAATTAAGACATAGGCTCTAAATAATCCTATCTTAATTCTTCTATAACTATAAACTTTTCTTTTAATTGCTATATATCTCTAAATATATTAAATTCGCTAATCACTCCATTTCTAAAATTAATAGATTTTTTTAATTTCAACTTCTGCTTTTAAGCTTTGATTTTCTTCTTCAAGTGAAAGCTATCGCTTTCTAAGTCTACCTTTTGTAAAGCTCGAGTGCTTCCTCTACATTCTCTTAGTCCATCTTCTCCAAACTCATTATATCTTTTTACCCATCAGAGAACTCTTTTATTAGAGCTTAAATTAAGTTACTTTGCAATTGTAGTACTTCCAATGCCTTCCTCTAAGTACATTTTCACAGCCTTAAGTTTTATATAAAATGAATAATTCATATTTTTTCTATTATTTTTTGCATAAAAATCACCCCTTAAAGTAGTGTTTTACAAGCCTTTTTTTATTATGTCTACTTTAAGAGGTTCAGTTCAATATACCTTAAGTTTTTTATTTTTATTATTTTTGTACTCTCCGAAAAAACTTTGCTCAAACCTATTCTCCACAAATGGCTTCAAACCACAATTCTTCAAAAATTCCGATTAAACTTTGATTAAGATTTTTAAACCTTTTTCAAATTTCAAACCATAAAATTTTCATCAAACTTTTTTCAGAATCCGATTAAACTTTGATGAAAATATAAAAAAGAGTCAAGCAAAAATCTTGCTTAACCCTTTATATTTCAGTGTTTTTAGTCTTTTATTTAAATTTTTTATTTTTTATCCTCAATCTATTTTCAACCAAACTTTCTTCATAATAATCACTATTTCTTCGGTTTAGTCATTTTATTTTGAGGGACTACATAGTAATAATGGTGTTATCCATTATTACAGGGTTAAATATAAGAGATTGTATACCATTATATTTATCTTAAATATACAAATAAATAAATCCATTTACTTTACTTACTCATATAATATAACAATAAAATATATATATTTTAATAGTGAGGTGAGGAAAATGAACTCTGAAAATAATAAAGATGTAACTAAGGATTATAATTTAATCGATAATACAGAGGAATCTAAGGTAAAAATAGAGTATAAAATGAAAATAACAAATACTATAAATAAAACTGATGAAATGATAGATGCTGAAAAAAAGCTTACAGAAGAGTTGAAAAAATAACAAATATAAAATATTACATCTTTTGTAAAATTATAGGACATCATTTATATTTCACATATTCTAATGTTAATATATTAAAATAGCTAAGTAACAATATACTTAGCTATTTCTTAATTCTATGTGATTTCTTTGGAGTTATATTATCAAACCATTCGTTATCGTTTCTATAAAGCCAAGTATATAATCCTTTACCTATCTTTTTATATTCAGACTTATTTAATCCCTGATTTTCATTTAATATCACCAACCATTTCTCTCTTTGCTCATATAAATCGAATCTTGGATTGGGTACATATAAATATTTACCTTTTCCTTTTATATTTTTAGTATTAAATACTTCTTCTATTGATAGTCCTAAAAACTGTATCATTAATAAGTGCCTCAACACATGTTTGTTCTTTTTAGATTTTCTTATAAACCTTCTTAACCAACTATTTCCTATCTCTATCTTACTTTGCATTAGTTCAAGATATTCCTGCGTATAGAACTCTATAAATGCTTTCTCTAATTCTCCTAATTTAATACTTCCATTTTTACTTGTATATCCTTTATCCCTTAGTTTATCAATATACAAATCATCAAAAAATTCTTTCTCTTTGCTATCAAGATTTAAAGTATATAAATCCTCTATCAAATTTATATACTTTAAATTTATGTTCATAAATTTATCACTTATTTTAACAATCGAATTACATACAATATCTTCATCAAGACATATGAAATTTACCCTACTTTCTGAAGATAATATATTTGATTCCAATAGTTTGGTCTTATGCTTACTACAAAAATACACTCCCGGAACTTGATGTATCACTCTCCAATAACTTTCTCCAAATTCTAAAATATCTTCTTTTAAACACTCCTCACAATAAAATAACTTATCTTTCATTGATATTTTGCTACCTATAATGCCTATAGATTGATATGAATTAAATTTATATTCAGATAACATACCTTTATATACTCGCTCTTTTGTTTCTTTACTTAAAAATGCTGTAAATATTTTAAATAATGTATTTTTCTCTACTATATCTCGTTGTTTTAAGGTTGATGTAGGTGGTAAGTTATCTAATATAGATTGAATATGAACAGGAAAATATACACTATTAAGTGCTACTACCTTTTTATATAAATCTTTATACAGAGCTTTCTTATTTATAATACCTGCTTTATATTTATATCGTGAAATTACACTATACAGTAGCTCTCCCTCATATATAGTGGGGAAAAAATTAAACATAATATTCTCCTAAAATGTAGTCTATATCAACTATCATATCTGTATTATTTAAGCTTTCATATGCACTTAAACCTTCTTTCTTACCTTTAAAAACTATTCTTCTTACATCATTTTTATCTAACATATCTATATTTATCTTAATATGTTTTGTAGCTTCATTTATATTATTATATAAGTTACTATTTGATTTATTATAAATAGATTTACTATTTGATTTATTATAAATAGATTTACTATTTACTAATTTATGTTCATAATTTTGTACATTCTTATTTTCAATAGATATTTCTTTAATATCTTCATATATAATTTGTTTTGCCTTATTATTACTCTTTATTGCATCTAACATTGGTTGAACCATTATAAATTCATCATTCCATACCTTTTCGATTAACTCTGGTGTTATTTGAGCTATATTTTTATTTATAGCTCTTTTTTGTGTATTTACGAATAGCTTAACTATTAAATCTGATATCCCTTGAGTTTTTTCATAAAATATATCTATAATCTCTTTATTCAATTTAGTCTTATTACTCATCCATTGGTATTTCCAAATAGCTTTTATAAATATTTCAAATTCTTTATCATTTTTCATCCTGTTGAATAGAATAGCTCCACTTCCAGATACTCTTCTTGCAATTCTTAACTCTTGTTGAAACATATCATAAGCAGATGGTGTACCTATTAATAATAAAGGTACGCCAAAACTATTCATTAACGTAACAAAGTAATTCATAATTTGCTTAAAATTTTTATCCAAATGTTGTATCTCATCTATTATCAATAATCCTAATCCAATAGAAGATGCTGTTTGTCCCATCATCGGCAACAACGCATCTGTTGATAAATTTTTTGAAACGTATCTATCTACGTTATTTGTCCCCAATAATTGGTCTAACTTGTGGAAAAACTGTAATGTTAATGCCTTTATACTGCTATTTGCAGGTGCTTCTAACTTTAAATATGGTACTTGTATCTGAGAAAAGTTAACTCCTCTATATTCGTTATGCACTATAACTTGAGGTATTGACTCTAATACTCTATGTACTGATGTGCTTTTTCCCATACCCGAAACACCGATAATTAATCCACATTGTGATGTTGTTATAAAGTTTTGATTTACAACTAAATCATACTTTTTGTTAACAATATTCTTACCTATACTGTTAATATATTTTTTATAGGCAGGATTAAATGGGTTTCTCTGTATATAACCTTGCCTTATTAAACTATGAATGATATTCCATACTTCTAAATGTATTGGTAATGGTTGAAAGATTTTATATATTCTTGATAAAAGAGTTACTTTTAATTCATTTGGTAAATCTACCTCTTGTTTTTTTATATTAGCTTTGAATGCTAATTGCTTTACTATTTCTTCTTTGCTAATTAAATTTGGTAATGCTTCAATGAATGGATTATCCGTAAATTCTTCAATAAATTGTTCTTTATAGTCTGCTATTTGAGCTATTGTACCATTTTCTAATATTATATCTTTACTCATAGTCATCCTCCCAGTCGTCTACAATTCCTTCAAACAACTCTAATTCATCTGATTCTGTATCTATTTGATTAACATCTTTATCTTTATTTTTATGATATTCTCTTTCTCTCTCTAAGTTATCTCTTATGTTTCTTAATCTTTCAGACTTACTCAAACTTCTATCTTTTACAATTTCCATTTCTCGCTCTGCGTTCTTGGTTATTTTTTCAATTTCATTATAAAGTTTAAACTTAGCATTTAATTCATTTTCTTTTACTTTTTCATTTAATCTATCTACTTCTATAAAAATTTGATTTAGCTCTTCTTCACTTAAATCTTTATAATGACTCATATAGTTAACTAATTTGAGTACATCATATGCTCCATCTTCTTTTATATAATAAATTTCAGAAATGTTATTTTGGTTATAGCTAACCTTTATTTTATAATTTCCTTCAATTCTTGCCTTTTGATAAAATCTATTTTCTAATGTATATGGTGATACATAATATAATTTATTAAATCTTACTCCCTTAGCTGTCACTGTAACTTCTTTTATTGGCATTAAATTTATCTTCACTACATCTTCAGGTAATATCCTTAGCATTCCTTTCTTCTTTTCTATACCGTAATCCCATAATTCTCTCGGTATTTTAGGTATATTACTCTCTATATCAAGTCCATCACTATGGTAATAGTCCATAACTTTATGATTATTATGAAACAATACACAGTTAATAATAATGGTTGTAATTTCTTCTAAAGTTAAATTTGCTTTTAATCTATAATCTTCACTTCCTCTTTCTATTAGATTAAACTTATTATCAACTACACCCTCACAAAAAGGCTTTATTAATGCATGTATTCTTTCAAATGCTTTTTCTACAATACCTTTCATATCTCCCCTATACGGAGGTACATTCTGTATCATTATCCCTAAATTTATGATTGCATTTTCTACATTTGAGCTTAATAGTTCACCTCTATCTGCAAGTATTCTGTTAGGTATACAACTTGTATTCCATTCATCTTCATTGATATCAATACCGTATTCTTTACAATAATCAACCTTGCTTGTAAATGCATTTACTAAAGCCATTTGTACTCCTGTATAACTATTAAATGGCTCTAATGTAACATTAATACCAACTATCATTCTGCTATAAGTGTCTATAACTAAATACAATACTGGTCTTCCTACTATTAAATTTCGATTTAACCTACTAACTAAATACACATCTAAAATTGTACTATCAACTTGATATAAATCCGAAGGAGCTAAAGTATCTTCAATTGAGTTACCTGTTATATGCCTTGAAGTTTGCTGATATATTCTATCCCCATATCTTTTACTTATAATATTTTTTCTATTTTCTTTGTTTATTTTATTAGACCAATAATAAAATTGCTTTAAACTTGGTATTTTAGAATTTGGATTTTTAGATATATAATCCCTCATAATTAATTCATAAGTAGTTCTAAGTGAATTTTTCTTTGAAGATTTGTAGTATTTATTAATACCTTCTTCAAATATTTTTCTAAATTTATAATCTACATTTACAATATCATCATTTTTAAATCTAACAATATCTCTTGCTTTGCCCTTACCACCACAATTTTCAAAACTTGGATATAAAGAACTCAATACTTTTCCATTTTTTAAATATCTATTAAAAATTCTTTTTAATTTACTTTCACTTATATTAAACTTCAGCTTTGCTTCATCAATTATCTTTTTTCTTGTTTTTTTATAGAAAATATCATTTTTATTATTTCGTTGTAATAAAAACTGCACTATTTCATAGTATTCTTCTTGTTTTTCAATCATTTTAGTAGTATATTCAATCCTGTTTGGTATTTGATTTTTAGGCTCATTTACTTCTACTGCTACTTCTTCTAAAAAATATTTTTCTAAAGTATCTCTATCTATGACCTCATTCCATACAACCTTATTACTAATTTCCATAATAAATACATTATTATTTTCTTCATCATATCCTATTAGTCTATATAGATTGTCATAGATTTTAAATATCATATTTTCTCTAAAAATCATTTGTATTCACCTCAAAATCTATTATTTCACCTACTATTTTCTCTAAATCTATATGCTTTTTCATATTAGTTTTTATCATTTTATTAGCTATTAGATATCTAAATATAAATAAGCCTATTCCATTTTTACATTTATCACTATCAAATACTTTTAGCAAACTATTTACATTTACTAATCTATTTGCTTCTAATAAATAATATAATTCATTCGCTAATTCTTCTTTATTGCTAATATCTTTATCAAGTAGTGTTTCTCTAACCCACATTATGTTTTCTACAATAGTCCTATCTAACTGATTATCTGTTATGATATAAAATTTAATTCCTTTGCTACTCCAGTATCTTCTTTCTATTTCTATCTTTTCAATAACTACTTTTCGTTCTAATTCAGTTACAGACTTTACACTAATTGCTACTTGTTCTTCTACATTTTGTTTATTTATTGTTATTAAAAAGTTAGTATGAAATTTATATAAAATCCCACTTTCTTTATCAACAAATTTATCTAATCTAAGGTTTTCTATATTTTCTAAATTGGTTTCTAAATCATTTAGCTCGTAATTAACTTTAATATCTGTAACTATATCTAACCACTCCAATAATAAAAACATTCTTAATTGATTATCACTTTGAAGATGATATATTTCATTGTTTTTTATACTGTTTATTCTTGTCGCTCTTCCTTTACTACTAAATGTCGTAACTTTTAATGTCATTTCTTCACCTTCCTTGTAAATAAAAAATAACTATAAAAATCTTTATATTCGATTTCTATAGCTATCTATGATTTTATGTTCATAATTTTATAAGTAAAGGATTTATTGTATTATTAAAATTTATTGAGGTTATTAATAAATTGTAATATATTTCATCTAAAGTATTAACATACATAATAATATAATCCTTCCTTTATAATAGTAACTATATATTACCCTTTTATATAATTATAATCACTATGGAATTTATGGAAAAATATTCTATAGTCAATTATTTTAAACATATCATTTATATTTAATATTCAATATCTAATTTTGATTTTATTGCTTCATCACTTATATTAAATAACTCATATATCATAGAAATATTTATATCCATATTTAAATATAACTTCAATGTATCTCTTACTTCTATGTTTTCTTCTAATATTTTATTTAAAATTTTCTTAATTATATCACTTTCCACCATGGATTTATTAGGTTCTAATATATTCCTAATTTCAATAATATACTCTTCATAATCTAATACTGTACCTATTAATTTTATAGTATTAATTACACTTCTAAATTTATAAAATCCACTTACTCTATTACTAATATAATTATTTATTTTATCTAAATCTACATTACTAATAGTAGTTTCTATTTCATTTAATATTCTTTCTAATTGTTCTATATTTTCATTCAGATATTCGTACGCTTGTACATATTCTCCATCATACCATTTAACTGAATTATTTTTAATAATATTAAATTTTTCAATAACCTTACCTATACTCACCTTATCTTTAATAATAATACCAACTTCGTAATTATATTTACTTCCAACTGTAAAGTTTTGAGAACCAAAATATAATATATTATCAGTTGCTATTATTTTAGTATGATTATTTTGATTAAAGTATAACTCTATATTTTTATATTTTTCTATATCAAATTTTTCTAACTCTTCGTCTATTGTTTTTAACTTTTCACTTTCCGTATGCCCTAAATTAGGTATATTATCAATCAAAATTATTTTAGCATTTTTAGCTTTTTCAAGTTCATTAATAAATTTTAAACTTATACCTAATCCATATGTAGATATGTAGATATTTTTCGCATTTTTGAAATCATCTAATACATCCTGATATATATATTCTTTTTTACTACCAGTATCATTGAACACAAATTCTCCACTAATATAATCCTTACTACTCACTGTAGCATTCCTCCTATTTTATATTTATCTTCATAAATATTTATGAAATTTTATAATTTATAATACTTACTTTTTTATGTACATAATTTCATAGTAATAAATCATACTCAATACAACATATTAATTTTTATATAAGGTTTATTATTAATGGAGGTTTTTTATATGAATACAAAAGTAAAATTTTTAAGTAAAAGAGCAGATGAATTTATAAATAGCAATGAATGTTTAGAAGAATTTAATGAGTTAGTAAATAAATGGTTGGAAGACAATCCTTGCGATGTTTTAGATATAAAATATAATGAGGTTGTATCTTATATTGTAGATGAAAATGATAAATCATATAAATTTCCTTATACAGAATATATTTCTGCAATGATAATATATAAAAATTTAGATTAATTATTACATATTATAAAAGGAGAGTTTTTAACTCTCCTTTTGTTTGAATTAAGTATTTTTAACTTCATACTCATTTTTTAGTTTATAAAATGTTGTTCTTTTTAAATTAAGTATCTCCATAGCCTTTGTTCCAGTGATTTCTCTGGTTTTATATTTATTGTATATTTCTTCCCAATTTTTAGGATACGATATCTTCTTTCTTCCTTTATATACATTTCCTTTTTTCTTAGCAATTAAAATTCCTTCTCTTTGCCTTTCAAGCAAACATTCCCTCTCAAATTGATAAATACTTCCAATTATTCCAAGCATCATTTTTCCTGCCGGTGTTTTTGTATCAATATTCTCTTTTAGAGATATTAAATTAGCTTTTTTAGTTACGGTTATAAATTCTACTAAAGTTAGTAGGTCTTTGGTGCTCCTCGCAAGTCTTGAGAAAGACTCTATATAAACATTATCATTTTCTCTAATAAATCCTAACATTTCTTTTAATTTAGGCCTTTCCATATCTTTCCCACTACATTTATCTATGAACATTTTTTCTATACCTATGTTTTCCATCATTTCTACTTGACGTTGTTCATTCTGACTGGCATCTGAGATTCTTATATAACTTATATTCATATAAATACTCCTTTCAATCATATATTAACCTTTTTAATTAAAAGTATTCGTTTGAGATTAATATCTAATAAACAACTGTTCATATTTTTAATATATAAGTCTATGCAAACAACTTTTACTAAAATATTTTTATTTATTTGTAATATACCTCAGACAAACAAAAAGTAGGATTAATATTATCCTACTTTTCTACCTTATTATCTATGAGTTTAATTTCACTAAGTATTATATCTGTCTTTTCTTGCATAACCCTATACATATGTAAAGAAAATATTTGTTTACATATGTGCTCTAAATTATCTCTATAAAAATTATCCATATCATTTTCTAAAATTAAATTTATTATATTTTTAAACTTTTTAATATTATCTCTATTATCTATTTTAAAATTAATAATAAATGATGCTAAGGTATTATAATTAAATAAATATTCATACTTTCCTTTTATAAGCTCCTCAACTATTGCCCAATTATTCTTAAAGTCATAGAATAAAATTTTGTTAATAAATCCCCCGATATTAGAAACATTTAGTCTATATATTTGAGAGTACAGTATAGATGTGCATCTATCTTCATTAAATACTATAAACCCATTTTCTTTAGCAATTTCTATTGCTTCTATATCTGCTGTAAATATTAAGCGCTCTGGAATATCAAGAAATTTACTTTTAGAGATATTCTTCTCTTTAACTGTACATTGATTTAATAGTGATAATATCTTTTTATATTCTCTAATCCTTGATTTTTTATATTTTTCATCCTTTTTATCTAAAAAAATTCTGTCTTCTATTAAATGTATATATGATTCGTGTTTATCAAAATTAATTATATAATCTTTAATTATTTCATCTACCATGCCTATCATGCTACTTGGAATATATACATCATAAAATTTAATAAATTTTTCTAATAACTTATACTTATTTAAAAATAACATCGATACTACAGTTAAAACAACTTTGCTATTAGGTTCTATATCCATTGGTATTCCCGTTATAAATCGAGTTTCTTTATTGGCTAATAAGTATTCTATTACTCGATTAATCTTTCTCACATCATTAGATATAATATTTATAGGCATACCTATGCCATTTTTTCTATTCATATACAAGTCTACACATTTTTGTTGTGCATCATTCTGTTCCTTTAATTTAAGCTTTAATTCAGTTAAGTCATTACTTTCTGGATTAAAAGTTATTGTTTCAAGTTTTTCTATATTTTCATTAATCCTTTTATTAAAGCATCTTTGTGCTACATATTTAATTTTATTGATTATTTCTATAATCTTATACGTTTCTGAATTATATTCAATTTCTTCATTAAGGTTAGTACCTAACAGTTCTATCCATAAGTCATGTTTTTCATCTATATGTAAACATCCAAATTTAATATTATTTGTTCTATAAAAAGATTCTTTATTTAAACATACTATAAGTCTTTTGCCTAACTTATTTTGTATAATTACAACATCATCTAATTTAACTTTATTATTATCTTCTTTTTTATAATTATCAATTTCTTCATCTTTACATTTAGAAGTTTCTAATAATAAGTTACTTATTCTAATTGAGAATTGTATATCTATATCATCAATATCATATGATACTTTATACACAATAGATTCAACCTTTTCAAAATCACCAAGTTTTAAGTATGCTTCTCCTGCTGTGATTAAGTATTCTGATTTACTTTCATTATATAGCACATCAGCAAGTTCTTTTAATCCACTAATTTCTTTATTAGCTAACTTCATTCTTAAATATTCATTAGTCCAATATATATTTCCTTTATATTTAAATAATTTATATGCAATATAATATGCATTTCTGTACTTCTTCTCTTCTAAATATATACCGTAAATATTTGAGTCTATATATTCATTGTTTATATCACTATAATGCTCTTTATACATATCTAAAATATTTTCATATTTATCTTCTAAATTTTTACTGATAACTACTGATATATATTTTTTAAAAAATCTTATATCATACTTGAAATTTTTTTCCAAAATATCTACTACATGCTTGTACTCTTCTATATATTCATACATTTTAACTATATCTAATAAAAGTAATTTATTTTCTTTTACTTGTTGTACTGCTTCATTTAAATAATATAAATATTTACCTCTATTACTTATATTTGCTTTTGCATACAGAATATTTATTAATGAACTACTGATATTGCACTCTTTATCAATAACTTTGAGTGCGTATTCCTCTCCATAATAATTAATCAATGCTACTCCATACACATAAAAACAAAATTCATCGTCTTTAACTACTTCTCTATGTTTATTAAATATATTTATTATTTCATCCCATTTTTCTAAAAATAATTTTATTTCTAATATACATCCTATACACCTTTTTATATCTTCATTTTCTTCAAGTAATGTATTACATATTATATCAGCTTCTTCATATTTGTAATTTAGGTTTAGTATATTTATACTTAATATTTTAAAGTCAAATATATCCTTTAAGTCTTTTTTTATGTTATTAATTTCTTCTAATGCTCTATTTTTATCTATAAATATAAGCATATACAACTTATAGTAAGTTAATACTCTAATATAATGTCTGTCTAAATTGTTTAAATCTATTTCTTCAACAATTTCTAAACATTCTTTAAACAACAGTTTTTCCTCTATTGTTGCTTCTCCTAAATACTTTGGTTTTTTTAATATTTTTATAATTTTACTAACTATAAATTCAACCTTAAACTTGTCTTCTACATCCTTTATGCCTTCTAATAATATTACGGCTTCATCTTCTCTATCAAGCTCTACTAATGATTTTGCAATATAGCATATAAACTTAGGTCTATCTAAATATTCTTCATTATAAAATACACGAATTAACTCATTATATTGATTGGTCATATACAAAAAAGTTATTTCATTTTCTTCTATAATATTCTTAGAATACTTTTTATTTATCCAAGTATCTTTTATTCGTTTAAATAGTTTATTATCTTTTTTAAATATTGCAATATTGAATTCAACTTGTATAAGTTCTTCTGTGTCATCTCCATACTTCTTTAATCTAAATAAATATTCATCTAACTTTTTATAATCCTCTTTTAATAAACATAAAAGACAATTATATTTTAATAATTGTATTTCTAATTTATCATTAAATCTATCTTTCTTTTTGCTATATATATCATATAACTTTTCTTCTATTAAGCTATACTCTTGATTTTTAAATAATCTATCTATATCATTAAAACAATTCTTCATATAATCATCTACTATTTCTTCATTTTGGTATACATTATCTTGTTGAACTATTGTATTTCCTTTTATAAAGATTCCTCTTATAAGTTGTTTAATACTCATAAAAAATCATCTCCTACTTATTCTTTTGCTCTATTTTATTATTAGATATAAATAATCCTTTAACTACTTGATTATTTTGTTTACTTTTTTCCTGAGTATTTTTTGAATCTCTATATTGTAGATAAGCTATTATTAAAGCCCCTATACCAACTATAGCTGATACCATTCCCCAATCTATATTATTCATGATTATTCCTGCCTTTCAATCTAACTAATTATATATATATTATATCAAACAGCGTTAATTAAAGTAAAAGATTACTATTAAATAAACTTACATCTATAATTTGTTATTATTTTATGTTCAAATCTTTATACCATTATTTTAATTCTCATAAATTCACTTCTATACTAAATAATAGGTGCTTAATTATAAAAGCACCTATTATTTAGTATAGATATTTAAATCTATCTTTCTTAACTCTTCAGCTATCATACTATTTCTTTTTTTAGGCAACACACCTATACTCTTATTAAATAAATCTATATTTCCAACCACTATAAATTTTTCTTCAGCTCTTGTTATTGCCGTATAAATTAAATTTTTATATAGATATTCTTCATATTTATCATCTATCAACAATATAATAACTTTATTCTGTGAGCCTTGCATCTTATGTACAGTTAAGCTATATGCTAACTTTAAATATTTAACAGTATATTGATTATATTCTACTATTTTATTTCCAAAATTCACTTTAATAATCATGTCTTCATTATCTTTTTCTATATATACAATAGTTCCTATTTCTCCATTATATACATTTTTATCATAGTCGTTAATAGTTTGAATTACTCTATCTTTAACTGCAAAATATGTACATTTTCTGTGACATGATTTTAATGACCTTATTTTTTCATTTATAATTTCTCCTTTTGAATTATCTAATGTTAGAATTGATATATCATTTAAATTATATCCATCTTTCTCCAATTTCTCTATTTCCTTAAATGCCTGTTTTACCATATTATTTTTATCTGCTTTTATATATGTAAATTGCTCTTTATCATAAAGTAACTTTTCTTCATTATTTAATATCTTAGTGGCATTTAAATTTATTAAACTCTCTTCCTTTTGTCTATTATTATCTTTTAGGTATACTATCTTTATTACATTGCTATTAATCATATCATTTATAGGCATACCTACGCCTATTGCTTCAATTTGATTTATATCACCTATTAATATTACTTTTGTTTTCATTTCAACTGAATTAAAAATAATATTCATTAAGTTTAAATTTAACATTGAAACTTCATCTATTATTAAAAAATCTAATTCTTTTACATCTCTAATATCATTAATACGTTCATTCCTTATTTTAAATAATCTATGTATTGTTTTAGAATTAGCCTCTTCTATTTTATTATTTAGTACATTAACTGCTTTACCTGCTAAAGATGCTATTTCTACTTTAGCTTTTTCATTTATAGCTTTTATACTTTTTGCTATCAAATTAACTATTGTACTTTTTCCTGTACCTGCTTGTCCTGAAATTATAGTTATAGGATTTAATAGACTTTCTAAAATTGCTTCTTCTTGCTCTTTATTTAATTTAAAGCTATTGCTATTAATTACATTATTTACTTCTTCAATTTCTTTTATTGTTAACTCTCTTGATTTTAAAGCTAATCTTCCTTTTAAGTTTTGTATCAAGCTACACTCTTTTAGGTAATATTCTTTTAGATATATTATATTTTCATTTATAACTAATAATCCTTCTTCTTGTAAGTATTCTAAATCTGCTATAATATTATTAATATCTATATCTTCATATAAATCCTGTAACTTAGTTTTTAATTGCTCTAAGTATACAAATATGTGACCTTCTAAAGATATCTTTTGAATTGCTAATATTATTTTAGAGTATATAATATTATTTTTATTTATTGATTTGATATCTTTTAAATCAACTCCATACTGAGCTAAATAATATGTTTTTTCTTTATATAGCTTGGCTATATCTATATTTTTATAATTTTTAATTGAACTTTCTTTTATAAATTCTTTTTCTTCTAAACTTAAATATTTACAATTATTATTTAATAGTAATTTTAAATTATTTGCGTTATAACTATTTATTATAATATTCTTAATAAATTCTTTATTAGTATATTTACTGGAGTCTATATATTTTTTTATATCATCTATTGTTTTTAAACGCAAAATATATTTTATATCATCAATTTCAATTTTACCTTCTAATATTTTTAAGGTATTATCAAGTATACTTTTATCTATATCAATTTGAGTAATTTTATCTATTTCAATCATATCATCATATTCTTTTATTATTTTAGCCTTATAAGTATTTCCTTTTTTGAATTTATAGTATTTATTTACTATAATATCTTTATCTATATATTCAATACCTTCATTGTAATAGGCACTAATTTTTGTTATTTTTTCACTTTTATTTTCTATCTCTATATTATCAACTACAAATTTTATCATATTGACCCCCAATTATTTTTTTATCCTTTATTACTTTTAATGCTATTTCATGTCCAAAAATACTTGATATACTTTTATAGCTTATATCTGACATAGCAATTTTATTCTCATTTAATACTTGTGCTATTATATCTGCTTTTTGTAATAATTCCTCTGTTATATTACTTATTATAAAAATTGTACATTCATTTATAAAACTATCTGTTGCTGTAGACTGTATACTTCTTTTAGTATAAAATCCTAATAATGCAAATCCATTTACATATGGTGTTATAGTTCCTTGTGATTTATTTACTTTTTTAGCTAAATAACGTTGTGATAAGTATATATCCCCTATTGGCTTTTTTTCCGTATAAAAATAACATTCTATTAGTGCTATATTCATCATTTCTGTAAATATTGATATATGTTTAAATATAAGCTTACTTAGATTTTTATATTTAAATATTTCTTTATTAAGTATATCTATATTATTTAGATAAATATTTTTTAGATGCTCCACAGATACTACTGTTATATTTAATATATTAAATAATTCTGCTATAGCTTCTTTATTATTTAATGAAAATAACATACAGTATATATCTATAAAGTTGTATTTTATACAATAAGACATATCTTCTATTTTATAAATATACATATTATAATCATTATTACGTTTATCATTATTTATAAAGTACGTTGATTCTATTATCTTATACGCCTCATAAATTTGATTATCATACTCAGATTGTTCTATTAATATATTGCTACTATCATTAATATTTAATATATTCAATACTTCTTCTTTTGAGTTAGATAGAATTTGGTAATATCTAAATAATAATGGAAAAGGTAACAATTCCTTATTATTTTTTTTTGCCGTTAAACCTATATATTGAAATAAATTTTTACTCTTTAATAGTTTTATTCCTTCTTCTGTATCTTTTACACTTATATTTAATTTATTTTTAATTAAGTTTTCTTTTAAAGTTAGAAGTTGCTCTTTACATACAAACTTATTAATAATAGTCTTATTAATTTCTATTTGATTTTTATATTCTTTAGTTAGCTGTAATTTATTTTCCTCACAAGTTATAAATCCTTTTATTTTTGATATAGTATTTAACTCTCTATTCTTTTGTATTGTTTTTGTACTTATCATATTTTCTAATACTCCCCTATTTTTATGTTTTATTAAAATTATTTATATCTATCTGAATCTTTTATAAAATTTAAGTTACTTCATTCCCATGCTTTTTTTATGTATATCCCCATATGTGCTATTATATGAGGAGATATTTTATAATAATTTAGTAAATTTTTATTATTATATTTATAGCTCCTCATTTTAAATTTATAAAACTTCTTTTACATAAAGCAATAAGTAAGCACATATGAACAATTTCTTATCTGAAAGAATTTCAATTGATGGATATTAAGTTAAAATATTTATAGTATATTTGAACGGTTTTTTATATTTTATATATCATATATTCAAAACTTAGTATTATCATTTTTTATATGTACTATCTTTGATTTAACGTATCTATTAACTTTTTTCTATGAGTATAAGTAAGCTTAACTATCTGCTCACATAAACTATCAATTTCTCTAAACTTAGATTCCGTTATGTAATTATTTATCTTAGCGATATCTAAATGTGCTCTACATTCTGCTACACTACCTGCAGTTATTGATAGAAAATTTATTTCTCGTTTTAAATAAAATTGATTATAACCTTCTACATATTGTGCCAATATAGCCTGAGATATTTTCCTTAGCTGATGCTTCAGTAAATCTTCTTCATGTTTAGGAAATGTATCTATTATTTCTAAACATTCTTTGTGTAATTGTAAACTTAATTGATATAATCTAACTTTTCTAAACTCAATATATTCAGTATCCTTTAACATACCTTCTGTTTTATTACCAAGCTCATATTTAGAATCTAACACTTTTTTATCCTCCTTATTTTTCAAAGCAAATAATATTTTTCTTATTTCTGTTATTTTATTTAAATAATTATTACATTCTGCTATTTTGTTTTTTATTTTTTTTAGCTCTTTCTCTAATATTAATAGCCATTTAATTGATTGCTTATAGTAATATGATGTATTATTCGGATATAAAGATACCCCTTGAGCATGTGCTATGTAGTACGTCATTTTGTAGCTACATCTTCTTAATATAGTCATTTCCTCTTCTAATAAATCTTCACTTGATATCTTTCCTACTAATTCTACTGCTTTCTGATATACGATTAATCCTCTAAAGTTTTTAATATTATCCATTTAAACTCCCCTTTTATTAATTTTTGTAAAAAAGACTTTAATTATGTGTTATATAAAGATAGTTAAAATCTATTTTAAAATAACTATCTTTATATAATTTAAATTATTGATATTTCTTATATATTGCTTCTTGCTTACTATCTATATTTTTAGTAATAACCCTCTTTTACTCTTCTTCCTCAATTATCATAATTTCTTCATACAATTCTCTAAGTTTTTTAAATCTTCCATTCTCTAATAATTCTAAATTATTACTCTCAATTATTTCTTGTAGTGCTTCTTTATCACTTACGACATATGCATAATCTTGAACACCTTCCCAGTTTGAACCAATAATTATTACATAAGACCCATTTTTTAACTTAGTTAATCCTTTATGATATCCAAACCCACCATTTTGAAAATTTCTTCCATCATAGTAATCTAAATTCTCATTGTAATTAACAACTCCTATTAATTCTTATCTTGTTTCATCTCTATAAACTTTAACCATAATTTTTGTACCCCTTTTATAATTATTTTTTATAATATTAACATCTCTTTTTAATATAAGTAACAGAATTTCTGCACTATAATGCATAATACTTATATTTCAGGCTCAATACCTATTATTTTTTGCAATAAAAAAAGACTTTGCATATTAAGCAATTACATAGAACAAAGTAAATAGATATATTTATGTACATAAAATTACACAAATATAAAATATTTTATTCTATCTAACTGGGTAAAATACAAAGCCTTATAATAGACTTATTAATAAAAAATAAAAATCAAACATCCCAAAATAAAATTTTAAATCAATAAATAAAATATAATAAAATATAATAAAACTTTTATTAATACATATAGTAATACTTTTTATTTTATTTTGCAATAAAAAATTTATTTTTATTTTATTTTTTTACTTTTTATTTAGTTTTATATTTATAAAATATATATTCATCAAATTTCAAATAATAAAATAAACTTTTATAATTTTTTATATATTTTTATAAATATAAAAGAGCACCTTTTAAAGATGCTCTTTTAGTTTAAACTATTTTAAAAGCACACTTACAATATATCCATAAATACCATTCCCATACTAAATACTATTCCAAAAGTCATATAAGCTCCCCTTACTAATTTAAATTCTATTAATGTCATTTGAATAAAATTTAAATGTACTTTTGAAATCTTATGGTTATTTTTTGCTATATTTAATAATAAACTCTTTAATCGCACTTGTGTATATATCCTTCATAGGTATAAAATAATTTTTCTTTGAAAATTCTTTGAGTTCATCACTAACTTTTTTATCTAAAACAATACTTCGAATAGTCGTTTCAATTCCACATACTCCTATACAATTATTAATATTAATTTCTTTATTACTACTTGTCTTAAACTCTTGATAATCTTTCAATAGCTCTTTTATTTCTGCTATTTCTATATCAGTTAAGTAATTTTGTTTTTCTTCTCTAATAAATTTTTTTAAAGATTGAACATAATATACATCTTTTTCTCCCATTATTTTTTTAGCCCATTCATATGAAAACTCAAAAGCCTCTGATATTCCTTTTGTTCCGTATTTTTCCAATACATCATTCAATAGTTTCATTTGTTCTTTTAAATCTAAATTTAAGAATTCTTGTTGTGCATTTTTATTTTCTTTTGACATTATTAACCAATCTCCTTATTTAATTTGTTGTTATTGTATTATACTGGGTTGGTTTATTTTTATAACTCATATTTGTATTTCTACTGTTAATTAACAGTTATTTTAATAATAAATATAAAAAAGCTGATTATATCAGCTTTTTTACTTTAACTTATTTCTATAGCATTTTCCTTAATTTCTTTTATAGTATTTAACAACTTCGTTCTTACATCAATATTATCTCCAAATAACTCCACTATATTTCCTACACTTCTAAATGGGTCTTCTGTTAAAACTCTATTATCATCTATCATTCCATTTTTCACAACGTAATCAACTATTAGTTTGATAAAATGAATTTGATGTGTATTTAGATTTTCATTATTTAATAACTCTGAAAAAACTTCATTGGCCGCTAATCTATCTAATCCAACAATCTTTCTAAACTTCTTAATTTTCCTGTAATCATCTTTTGTGCCTCCTAATTGTCTTCTGTTTATATTTTACTATTATTTACATATTTTATCTATTTATATAATAACTATAATTTTATGTACATAAATTCATATAAATTTAATCTTAAGTAAAACAATAATTTTTAGAAAAATTAAGTAAAACTGGCTTAATAAAAAACAAAAACAGTAATTTTTAAATTATATAAGTATTAATTACAATACTACAAAATTTGATTAGAATGTAAAAAAGACTAATCACTATTGTGATTAATCTCTATATTTATCTATTTAAAGCGACTATATGTAACATTTTATTAAATATATTTTATATTCAATATTTGATTTATATTTAATACACACAGTTTAAATATTATGTGCATTAAATATAAATCAAAACTTATTCTAATTTTTCTCTAAGTTGTGGACTTTCATATATATTTCCTATTATTTCAAATTCACCTATACTAAACTTCCACATTAAATCATTATTAACTAATAACTCTCCTATATCATCTTTCCAAACAACTTCTGAATACTCCTCAAATTTTTTTCCTCTAAACATTGAATTCCACTTTAAAATATCACCCTCATATACAATCGTGTTATTTATATCTTTTATTTCTGCTGAATACATAAAAACAGTATTCTGTTTAAACATATCTTCAAAATTTTTAATATTATAATTATTTTCTTTATTATCTCCTAATGCCAAATATGTCATTTTTTGTTCTTCTAAATTCCAATATCTTAAATTTGCTGTATGCATTTTTTTACCTTTCCTATTAATATATCTAATCTAAAATTGTTATTATATTTTTTATAAATTTCTTCTTCATATACTTCTCATAATATAACCTCCTTTTTTCATGTATATATAATTATAAATGATAAAATATCTTAAGTACAATATTATTTTATTCATAATTTAATCTTTTTTAAAATAATTTTGATTTTATTAATTTTGTAAATTTTAAATTACAAGCATAATTTAGTATAAAATTATGTTCATAAATTTATATTACTTATATATAATTTTTAACATTTAATCCTGTAAGAAGAAATTTTTCTAAATTTCTTCTTACTATGTACTCTCCGAAAAAACTTTGCTCAAACCTATTCTCCACAAATGGCTTCAAACCACAATTCTTCAAAAATTCCGATTAAACTTTGATTAAGATTTTTAAACCTTTTTCAAATTTCAAACCATAAAATTTTCATCAAACTTTTTTCAGAATCCGATTAAACTTTGATGAAAATATAAAAAAGAGTCAAGCAAAAATCTTGCTTAACCCTTTATATTTCAGTGTTTTTAGTCTTTTATTTAAATTTTTTATTTTTTATCCTCAATCTATTTTCAACCAAACTTTCTTCATAATAATCACTATTTCTTCGGTTTAGTCATTTTATTTTGAGGGACTACAATTTTTTTATAAGTTTTACTATAGTCTCAACATGTGGAGTATTTGGGAACATATCCATGCATTTTACTTTTTCTAATTCATATCCGTACTTTTTAAATTCAACTAAGTCAAGAACTAAAGTTTTTGGATTACAAGATATATAAACTATTTCCTTTGCACCAAAATTAGATATATCTCTTACTGCATCTTTGTGTACTCCTGGTCTTGGAGGGTCTACTATTATTAAATCTGGCTTATCCTTTAAATTTTTAACAGTTTTTGCTACATCTCCTGCAACAAATTCACAGTTAGTTAATCCATTTAATTTAGCATTTTCATTTGCAGCGACTACCGCTTCTTCTATTATTTCAATTCCATAAACCTTCTTAGCTGCTTTAGCCATAACTTGACCTATAGTTCCAGTTCCACTGTATAAGTCAAATACTACTTTATCATTATGGTCTCCTACAAATTCTCTAGCTATAGTGTAAAGCTCTTCTGCTCCTTTAGTATTAGTTTGGAAAAATGAGAATGGAGAAACCCTAAATCTTAATCCTAAAACTTCTTCATGTATGTAATCTCTTCCATGTAATACTCTTAATTCATCACAATTAACAGCATCTGCTAATCCATCATTTATAGTATGTAGAACACTTACTAATTCAGCTTCTAAATCTAATCCTAATAGTAAGTCCTTGTATTCATTCATATCAAAGTCTATTTGAGATGATGTTACTATATTTACCATAAGTTCATTAGTATTTATTCCTTTTCTAACTACAAGATTTCTTAAATACCCTTTATGATTTACAGTTCTATAGTAAGGAATCTCTTTTTCATTAAAAAATTCTACTGTTGAAGTTAATACTTTTATAAAGTCTTGGTCAACTAAAAAACATCCATCAACTGTAATTATATCTATATGTCTTCCCTTTTTGTGAAGTCCTAATGCTAATGGTCCATCTTTCATTTCATCTCCAAAAGTATATTCCATTTTATTTCTATATAATTTATTTTGAGGGCTTCCTTGTATTCCTAAGAATTTAAAACCAAATAAGTCTTGTTGTAAGAATAAATCCATAACTTGTCTTTCTTTGATTTCTAATTGCTTTTCGTAAGGAACAGATAGTATACTACATCCTCCACACTCATTAAAATGCTTACATGGAGTTTCTGTTTCTATAGGTGAGTTTTCTAATAACTCTAACATCTTAACATCTGCTTTTCCGCTTTTAGTTCTTTTTACAGCAGCTTTAACCTTTTGTCCAGTTATCCCTCCTTTCATATGTATATCTCTGTTTCCATATCTACTTACAGATGTTCCTCCAAACTCCATTTTATCTACTTCAAACTCTATAACGTCTCTTCTTTTCACTAATACTACCTCCGCTAGTTGTTTATATTATCAAACTATCTTTCTTCTATTAATTTAACTTCTTCTTCAGTTAATTCTCTATACTCTCCTAATTCTAAGCTTTCGTCTAACTTTAATTTACCCATAGAAAGCCTTTTTAAGTATACTACTTTTTTGCCTACACTCTCAAACATTCTTTTTACTTGGTGGAATTTACCTTCATGAATTGTAAGTTCTATTTCTGACATATCATCACTTTTTAATATTTTTAATTGTGATGGCATAGTTTCATATCCATCATCAAGAATTACACCTTTTTCAAATGAAAGTATATCTTCTTCAGTTACTTTTCCTTCTATTTTTGCGTAATAAGTTTTTGGTACATGTTTTTTAGGAGATAATACTCTATGAGATAATTGACCATCATTAGTAAGTACTAATAACCCTTCAGTATCTTTATCTAATCGTCCTACTGGAAAGGGTTCAAATACTAAATATGATGAATCTATTAAATCTAATACTATTGGGTCATGTTTATCGAATGTAGCTGATATGTATCCGCCTGGCTTATTTAACATTATATAAACAAACTCTCTATATATTATTTTTTCTCCATTAAACATAACTTCATCATTTTCAGAATCGACTTGTACACCTGGGTTGTTTATAACTTTTCCATTTACAGATATTAATCCTTGTTTACAATATTTTTTTAACTCCGCCCTACTAGCTACTCCTACATTTGAAAGTAACTTATCTACACGCATTTTTTTTCCCATTAAAAATGTTCTCCATTCTCATAGTATTTTTCTTTTTCAAAAACTGTAAATGCTAAATCAATACTTTCTATATTTAAATTTTCTCTTATATTATCTGTTATTATTTTTGCAACGATATCTTGTACTTCTTGACCTCTATCAAACCAAGCTACCTCTACAAAAGGATATACATCTGCTATTTTTCCATCTCTTATAGCTACAGATTTTATGCATTCTATCTCAAAATAGTCTCTTGGGCATTTTACCGCCTCTACTAATTCATCTATCATTTTTTCGCTTATTTCACATATTTTATTTTCATTTATTCCTCTTATTTTTATTTGTGGCATAACATATTTCCTTTCTATATAAAAAAATTATCATTCATTCTTATTTAAGTATTATTATACTTTTAATTCCAAGTTATTACAATTTACTATGTACTTTTTTTCCATAAACGTTATAATATTAATTGATGGGTAAATTTTAGAATTTAGTAAGTAGTAAAATCAAATAGAAATTATAAAAAATTTCAAAATCAACTTAATTATGGAGGTTTTAACTATGTTAGTTTCTGCAAAAGAAATGTTAAATAAGGCTAGAGAAGGTAAATATGCAGTTGGTCAATTCAATATAAATAACTTAGAATGGACTAAAGCTATATTATTAACTGCTCAAGAAAATAATTCACCTGTTATATTAGGTGTTTCTGAAGGCGCTGGTAAATATATGGGGGGATACAAAACTATAGTTGGTATGGTTAATGGAATGTTAGAAGAATTAAACATAACTGTTCCTGTTGCATTACACTTAGACCATGGTAGTTATGAAGGAGCTTTAAAAGTAATAGAAGCAGGATTCTCTTCTGTTATGTTTGATGGTTCTCACTACTCTATAGAAGAAAATATAGCTAAAACTAAAGAAGTAGTTGAAATAGCTCATGCTAAAGGAATATCTGTAGAAGCAGAAGTTGGATCTATAGGTGGAGAAGAAGATGGTGTTGTTGGTGCCGGTGAAGTTGCAGATCCAACTGAATGTAAATTAATATCTGATTTAGGTGTTGATATGTTAGCAGCTGGTATAGGTAACATACATGGTAAATATCCAGAAAACTGGCCAGGATTAAACTTCGATACTTTAGAAACTATTAATAATGCTACTGGAGATATGCCATTAGTTTTACATGGGGGAACTGGTATACCTGCTGAAATGATACAAAAAGCTATATCTTTAGGTGTATCTAAAATAAATGTTAATACTGAGTGCCAATTAGCATTTGCCGCTGCTACTCGTAAGTACATAGAAGAAGGAAAAGACTTACAAGGTAAAGGATTTGACCCTCGTAAAGTTTTAGCTCCAGGATTTGATGCTATAAAAGCTACTGTTAAAGAAAAAATGGAATTATTCGGATCTATAAATAAAGCTTAATTTTATATAGTAATTCTTTCTTTATAAATTTTAAATTTACATTAACGGTAAATTAAAAGAGTATAATCTAATGATTGGTCATTTGATTATACTCTTTTTGATTTTATTAACTATAAAATTTTGATGCTCCCGCTAATTGTCTTTTACCTACCAATCTAGATAAATTAGTAAGAGATGCTATTTTTATATCCTTAAAACTTACAAGAAATACAAATTTAAAATCTGTAAATGTTTCATCAATATTGTATACATCAAAATAACATCTTACATTATCTAATAAGTACTTATCTTGTATCTCCTCTTCAATTTCATCTGTAGCATCTTTTAAGTACGCTCTTACATCTTCAAATAAAACATCAAAATAAGACTCATCTATATCTTGTCCTATCTCTTCTTTTATTTCATCTATATCTTCCATATTAAATACTTCTTGAGATAATTGACAATCATACACCATTATATTTTCTTGCTTTATTGTTTCTGAGATATCTTGTATATATTCAAAATCAGGGCGCAATCCTAAAATATCTTTAACATCAATACTATTTATTTTAATTTTTCCTTTTTTATTTTCTAAGTTTAGCTCTATCATTCGATTGCCTCCCACTTAAACCAATAATAGTACTAATTGTACTCTTATATAAATTCATTTACATCTATCCAATTATTAACTCTTATTATATTTTCATGTTCTATCTATTATTTAATCATGTTCTCCTCCATAATACCCATCATCATATTGATTTAACACATTATATCATATGTTAAATTATAAATCAAAAATTTACTTTTATTATATATATCACTTAATTAGATTAATTTATAAAAAATTCCCTTAGTTCATTTCGCCAAAATATATCTTTTCTCCTGCTTAGGATACATCCATTGCTCAAAACAATTGTGAGGTTACAAACTATACACAACATATATATTTTATAATACCTTAGTATATAAAAAATGTATACTTAGTATATGAATATAATACCAAGCATACATCTATATTATTGCTCGTCTATAATTTTATTTAAATCGGTTAATCTATCTTTAAAATTAGCTATATAATTATCTGATAAATTAAGATACTCTGTTATCTTGCCTATATATTTGGGATTTTTAGTATTTATAAGAGTAATTGCAGACTCCATTGCTTTCTCTCTTAATTCGTATGCTTTTTTTACATCATTTCTAGCATCACTTAAAATTTTAGTATATTCATCATTTGATAGTTGTGGTATATCCATAGCTTTGTATATCGATATAACCTCTGTACACATATCTGATGCATATTCTAAGTCTTTTTTTACTTGATCTAATTTTTTTAGATTTTCGACTATATTTTTAGTGTAAGGCATACATTCCCTCATGGGAATAAGTGCCTTAAGTTCTATTTCATAAATTTCCTTCTTAAATTCATAAATTAGTTCTTTATCACTTTTTTTAGAGTCATAATTTACTACTTCTTTATTATCCTGTTCATTATTTTCTGAACCTATATCATTACTATCATTTTTAGTATCTACTTCAAGTTCTTCTTGTTTTTCTATCTTAGAAGTATCTTGTACATATTTATTTTCATTTATAGATTTTTCCTCTGTATATTCTTTTTCAAAAGAATAATTTTGATAATACATTACTTCTTTTATTTTATTTAACCCACTAATGTATATATTGGTTATTACTATTGTAGTAACTAATGTAATATACATACTTGCGTATATAAATGATCTCTTTATATTATTATAATTTTTAAATAATACTATCAAAGGTATAAAATATAAAAATAAGAATACTACTATCCATCTCATATATTCAAGTCTCCTTCTTCAATTAGGACAATCTTCCTAATTTTTGTATTTTAACATTTTATTTGATAGTATTTACAAATTATTAGTTTATTAATCCATTATTTTTATTAAATTAAAATCTGTATAATCACAAGAAGCTAAAATATACTCAACCCCATTTCTAACTCCTTTTAAACCCATTTTAAATGATTCTTTACCATGTAGATGCCCATATATTACTTTATCTACGCCATATTCTTCATATAAATTAGTAAATAATGATTCTTCTAATTTATCATTCGTAGGTGGATAATGCGTTATAACTATAAATTTAGAATATCCTTTTTTCTTTGCAGCTTGAAGTGATAATCTAATTCTATTTTCTTCTCTTTTATAGATTTTTTCATCATTGTCATCAAATTTAAAATCATTAGGGCAAACCCAACCTCTACCACCACATATAGCATACTCTCCATACTCATAAAAATTTGTTTGTAAAAATTTCATATTATCATATAATTTATTTAAATTAGTTACTGTTGTCCACCAATAATCATGATTTCCTTTTATAAAAATTTTATTTCCAGAAAGATTATTTATAATATCCAAATCTGGTTTAGCTTCAATTAGATTAATCCCCCATGAAGTGTCTCCCAAAACTAAAACTAAATCTTCTTTTTTAACATTAGCTTTCCAGCTACTAATTATTTTCTCCTCATGCTTATCCCATTTATCTCCAAATATATTCATTGGCTTTTCTACTAATGTTGAAAAATGTAAATCACCTATTGCATATAAACTCATCTCATCTCTCCTTTCTAGTGATACTTTTCAAATTATGTAACTATATATTTTAATATTTCCAAAAAAGACAGTTATCCTGCATTGGATAACTGCCTAATCATCAACTTTATTTTTATATTCTTGTAATAAGTAGTCTATTTCCTTTTTTAATTGCAATATTTCAGTTATATCTCTTTCATTATCTACTTTATCTAATCTTCTTTTATATTTTATGGCCTTATGCGTTTCACCTACATTATATAATTCTTGAATTTTATCTAAAACATCTCTTAATGTAACAGACTTTACTTGGTACATAACTTGAGCTTTCATTATGTCCTCTCTAATTTCACTCATTTCTTGATCTAATAAAAAGGCCGCATCTGCTGCTCTTCTAAGTCTCACAGCTAATGTTTCTGGGATATAATGTTCATACTTGTATTTTAAAGAATGTTCTATTGTTGCCCAAAAGTTCATAGCAAGTGTTCTTATCTGTATCTCACATAAAATTTCTTTAGATCCTGCTATTGAGTTTATAGGATATTTTATTATTACATGATAGCTTCTATACCCACTGTCTTTAAAGTTTTTAATATAGTCTTTTTCATAAACTATAGTCATATCACTTCTCAATTTAATTAAATTCACAATATTATATATGTCTTCCACAAACTGACACATAATTCTTATACCAGCTATATCTTCCATTTCAGCTTCAATATCTTGTATATTCAATCGTTTAGCTTTAGATACAATAGATGCTATTTTTTTAGTTCTCCCTGTTACAAATTCTATTGGAGAATATTCTCCTTTTGTTAAAAATTCTTTTCTTATATTTTTAAACTTTACTTTTAGCTCTTCAACCGCATTATTATAAGGCGCTAATACTTCATCCCATTTTTCGTATTCCATATCATCCACCCTCTACCTCATTTTTCCATACACATCTATTTTAACATAATTTTTTTATTTTTGGTATAATAAAGCAACTCACCATCACTTAATATATAATCAACTTCACCTAAATCTATTAAGTAACTTATCAAAGAAATTAAAGACGACTTAAAGAAATGATATTCTTTATAATTGTGACTTAAATTATTATTTACTATTATCTGCTTTAATATATTTTCTATAGTAGTTGGACTTTTTAAATATAACCTTACCTGATTTACATACTTATCTATAGCCTTTTTATGCTTGTCTATTATCTTATAACTTTCATCTTTTGATATGAACTTTTTACTATGAGCTATTACTAAATATTTAAAATCTATTTTTTCTATTATTTCTAATGATTTTATCTGCTCTTTAATATCAAATAAAAATAAGAAATCATATTTTGAAAGCATCTCTTCTCCAACTAACACATCTCCTACAAACAACACTTTATCATCTGTTAACACACCTATACTTCCTGATGTATGCCCTTTAAGATTAAAAATTTCAAACTCTTTGTTATTTATATTTAATATACCTTCATTTATAACAGTATCTATATCTATCGCTTTTGGTGCTCTATGCTTAAGTTTATCATCCATAAATATATTGCTTTTTCCACCCATTATATACCTAGAAAATAATTCTAAATTTTCTATATATAATTTAGATTCTTTTGAAGATAATATTTCTACATCCTTATAATAATCTTTAAATTGACTACAAGCTCCAAAATGATCATTATGCTCATGAGTATTTATTATATATTTTAACTTTATATTTTTTTCATTTAATATCTTTATTATTTTATTTGGTCTTGCTCCACTTAATCCAGGATCAATAATCAATGCTGAATTATCATCAAATAAATATAACCCTGTATTAGTTCCTCCTCTTACAAAAAAAGTATTCCCCGATATATTTGTTAAGTTCATTAAATCACCTTTTTATAATAGTATTTTTTTCAATCTATTAATTGCACGACTTCTAATATTCTTATCTTTAGATACCCTCACTTTTATATTGTACGCAGTATCTTCATTTAATAAGTTTTCTATAAAATACTCAACTATCCCTCTATCTTTAAAATCTATATCTATAATTCCTTTAGAGTATATATTAGAATCTAATATCATTAAGTTATCTGCAAACTCTAATCTTTCACTTTTTTCTAAATATCTTTCTTGTGGTATAAAGCTTTCGCAATATTCAATTTTATAATTTACTACTTTGTCACTAATATCAAATCCATATTTTGATTTTATTAAATCTCTATATTCTTTATTTCTTTTAGTAACGTTACTTAAATTTTTATTATAATCTTCCTTTTTCCAATGACCAAACAACCTACAGTTTAGTGGCCTTACTTCATATATCATACACCTATTATCATTATCTTTAAATGGGCATGGTTTTTTCTCTATATATTCTAAGAAATAATAATCTATAATTTTATCTAAACATATCTTTTTTAATTCTGGTTTATTATCTAAATAATTATATATATTTATAAATTCAATTAAATTTATACCAACAGATTCCATACAACAATTTCCACATCCACTACAATATCCACTTGGTAAACTTTTATAAATATCATTTAATTTATCAAATAGTTTATTTTCATTTGCATAATTTATACAATTTACTACATGATTTTTTTTTATACTAGTCATTATTATTACTCCTTGTTATAATTATTAAGTTAATACAAACAATTATTATAACATATATTTTTAGAATATTTATAGGAGGTATTTTATGAATAGATATACAAAAATAATCAATATGATGGATAGTTATTATACTAAGGATTATGAAAAAACTAAAAAGAATATAACTAAGGTTAGAGAGGTTAGAGAAGAAACAGTTAGAAAATTCTTCTTACAAGGAGATTGTGAAGTTTTAGTAGTATTTGAAGAAACAGGAAGAGAAATACTTATAGATGATTTTTCTTCTGATGATGATATAAGAAAGTATCTTGGGCCTAAATTTATAAATAAAAAAAGATAATATTTTTATATAATTAATGTATAAATTTATATTCTGAGTTAATAATATTAATATAAATTAAATATTTAATTCAATCTCCCCCAATTTTGAGCCTTTGTTTCCCCCAACATAGGCTCTTTTTATGTTAATCTTTAAAAATATAATGTATAATACTATCTTATAACATACTTAAAAGAGGTGATTACATGCTAAATATAGGAAACTTATACTTAGATACTGACTTTAATTTTAGAGTTATAAGAGAAGAAGATAATGATATAGATTTATTCATAGATATAAATTATCGTAGTTTAGATATCGATACTAATGAAAATAGTTTCTTTAATTCTAGGATACAATTCCCTTATGTTAGATCATTAATACTTAGAATAAATAAAGAAAGTAAAATAATGACTGTTCATTTAATGAGGGATATAGATTTATTCTCTGCTTTTGCTAACTTTGAAATTAATTATGATAACTGTATAATAAATATAAAAAATGACTTTGAAAAAGTTAGAATGTTTAAATCTTAATTTAAAAATAAGGGGTCATTAATAGACCCCTTATATCAACTATATTCTTTATAATTTAATTGTATTGAATTTTATCTATTGAGCTAAATCAATTTTCATAAATTTTAAGCATTTTGTTTAGCTATTTTTTTCTCTTTCTTTACTAAAGACTTAGCTTTATATATATCTTTATATATTTGAACTAATTCACTTACTAATGGTAATCTTGGGTTAGCTGGAGTACATTGGTCATCAAATGCATCTAAAGCTAATCTATCTATAGCTGCAAAATATGTTTCTTCTTCTATTCCACACGCTTGTATAGTCATTGGCATATTTAATTCTTTCATTAAATTTCTTACAGCTTCAACTAAGCTCTTAACACCTTCTTCTGTTGTATTAGCTTTTAACCCTAAAGATTTCGCAATTTCAGCGTATTTCTTATCTGCTACGAATGACTTATATTTTGGGAATGCAGCAAATTTACTTGGCATAGTAGCATTATATTCTATTACATGAGGTAATAATATTGCATTAGCTCTACCATGTGGTATATGGAATTCTGACCCTAACTTATGAGCTAATGAATGGTTAACACCTAAAAACGCATTTGCAAATGCCATACCTGCTATACAAGAGGCATTGTGCATTTTTTCTCTTGCTTCTTTTCCTTCTGCTGTGTTAGCTCCCTTGTATGACTTTGGTAAATATTCAAATACCATTTGTATAGCCTTCATAGCTAAAGCATCTGTATAATCAGTTGCCATTATAGAAACATAAGCTTCTATAGCATGAGTTAATACATCTAGTCCTGTATCTGCAGTAACAGCTGGTGGTACAGACATTACGAATGTAGGATCTATTATAGCTACATCTGGAGTTAATTCATAATCAGCTAAAGGATACTTTATATTATTTACTTTGTCAGTTATAACAGCGAAAGATGTAACCTCTGATCCTGTACCTGAAGTAGTTGGTATAGCTACCATCTTAGCCTGTCTTCCTAATTTAGGGAATTTATATATTCTCTTTCTTATATCCATAAACTTAAGTCTTAAATCATCAAAGTCTGCATCTTGATTTTCATAGAATAACCACATACCTTTAGCGGCATCCATTGCAGATCCTCCACCTAAAGCTATTATAGTATCTGGTTTGAATTTTCTCATAGCTTTCGCACCATTTAATACTGTATCTACAGATGGATCTGGCTCTACATCAGCAAATACATCTATCATAACTGGATTTCTTCTTTTTCTTAAGTGGTACTCTAATTTTTCAAAGTATCCTAATTGAACCATCATTCTATCAGTAACTATCATTACTCTTTCAACCTCAGGTAATTTTTCTAAATATTGTACTGAACCAACTTCATGATATATTCTTTCAGGTACTTTAAACCATTGCATATTTACTCTTCTCTTAGTAACCTTTTTAATATTTATTAAATTTACTGCTGATACATTGTCTGTAGTAGAGTTATTCCCCATAGAACCACATCCTAAAGTTAATGATGGTGTATTCACGTTATATATATCTCCTATAGCACCATGAGTAGAAGGTGCATTTACTAATAATCTTCCTGTTCTTACTTTTTGACTAAATTCTAATATTATATCATCATCGTTTGAGTGTATAACAGCTGAATGTCCTAATCCACCAAACTCAGTCATATCTATGCATCTTTGTATTCCTTCTTGAGCATCTTTTACTTTTATACATGCAAGCACTGGACTTAACTTTTCTTTAGATAATGGATAATCCATTCCTACTCCACCTATTTCAGCTACTAACATTTTAGCATCTTTAGGCACTTCAAAACCTGCCATTTGAGCTATTTTATATGGTGTTTGTCCAACTATGTTAGGATTTAAAGATTTTGTTTCTGGATTTATTACTGTTTTTTCTAATAGTTCTTTTTCTTTTCCAGTAACAAAATAACAATTATAAGCCTTCATTAATCCCACTACTTCATCATATATACTTTCTTCTACTATAACAGCCTGCTCTGATGCACATATCATTCCGTTATCAAAAGTTTTAGATAATATTAAATCATTTACTGCTTGCTTTATATCTGCCGATTTTTCTATAAAACATGGTACATTACCTGCTCCAACACCTAAAGCTGGCTTTCCTGAAGAATAAGCTGATTTAACCATTCCTGCTCCACCTGTTGCTAATATTAAAGATACTCCATTGTGTTTCATAAGTGAACTTGATGCTTCTAGTGATGGTACTTCTATCCATTGAATACAATTTTCTGGTGCTCCTGCTTCTATAGCTGCATCTCTTAATATTCTTGCAGCTTCTGATGAACATTTCTGAGCTGATGGATGGAAACTAAATATTATTGGATTTCTTCCTTTTATTGATATTAATGCTTTGAACATAGTAGTTGAAGTTGGGTTAGTTACTGGAGTAACACCTGCTACAACTCCTATTGGCTCTGCAACCATCATATATCCTTCTTCATCATTTTCTTCAATTATACCAACTGTTTTTGTGTACTTTATACTATTGTAAATATATTCTGTTGCGAATATATTTTTTGTAACCTTATCTTCAAATACCCCTCTATTTGTTTCTTCTACTGCCATTTTAGCTAACTCTATATGCTTGTCTAAACCTGCTTTAGCCATTTCAGCAACTATTTTATTAACTGCTTCTTGGTCTAATTTTAACATTTCATCTTTTGCTTTGTTAGCTTTTGTAACTAAATCATTAATCATATCATCTACACTAAATTCTGGCTTTACATTATTACTCATTGGTATCTTCCCCCTTAAAATAATTTTTATATTAAATTACGTTAGTTAATTAACAAACTTTACATACTTAGATGATATCTTATGCACCTAAACCTGTCAACATTTTTTCTTTTTTAAAACAAAAGAAAACGTTTCTATTTTATTTTTAGGTATTTTAATTATTTTTGAGTGCATATTTTAAAATTTCAAAAAGAGATAGTTATTTTTTAAACAACTGTCTCTTTTCCATATTTTTATATTAATACATATAAACTTATAATTTTAAATCTTTAGTAAGGTTATAATATATATGTTCTAATAATTCTTCATTATAAAATAATTTTATTATTTATTGTATTTTTGAACAATACAAAATAATAACTTTACCTAATGAAGTATTTTAATTAAAACATATATAATATATTAGATTAACTTTATTTAAAATTTATATCCACTACATTATATCCAATGCCCTTCAATATATTTTCTATACTAACCTTTGTATTTTCTTGTATCTCTTCCATAAACCCTTCACTTATAATTTTTTCTTCATATTCTTTTTTACAGCTACTTATATCATCTAATACTTCTTGTATATCTAACCTATTAAATATTGAGTTTTTAATATCATAAACATATATGTTTTCATCATCTATGTAATGGTCTAGAATTTGACATTTTTTAATTTCTATCAGTATCTCATCACCTGTATTTCTTACCACTTCTATATCTTCTGGTCTTACACCTCCATTTATTACTCCGTTATACTTTATAATAAATGATTTTTCTGTGAAAGGTATTTTTATATTGCTAATACTTTTATCCTTTTTTATTTCTACAATATTACTGTAATTATATTTCACAGTACTTATATCTAATACCTGGCTTAAAGTATTTATTACTTTTATATTATCTTTATATATACTTTCTTTTTTGTATCTATTATATATGAAATATATTCCAATTATTAATAGTACTAAAAGTGTCAATAATATAAGTTCTTTATTAAGTTTTTTTCGTTTTTGTAACACACGAATTCCTCCTTTTGGTATAATGTTTTTGTTATTAATAAATATACTTGTGGTATAAACTAAAATATGATAATTAAATTTACTATTAAATATATATAGTACTATTTTAATTATATTTTGAAAGGAGACATAAAATGAGTTTATTAGTTTTCGGACATAAGAATCCAGATACAGATTCTATATGTTCTTCAATTGCTTTATCGTATTTAAAAAATCAATTAGGTTTCGAGGCTAAGCCTTATGCGTTAGGAGAAGTAAGAAAAGAAGCTCAATTTGCACTAGATTACTTTAAAGTAAACGCACCAGAGTTATTAACAGATATAAAAAACAAAGATGTTGTTTTAGTTGACCATAACGAACTTGTTCAAACTGCTGATGGTATTAAAGAGGCTAACATAGTTGAAATTGTAGATCACCATAAGGTTGAAATAAGTACTGAAGTACCTATATCTATAAGAGTTATGCCTGTTGGATGTACATGTACTATAGTGTATCAAATGTATAAAGAAAATAATGTTGAAGTTCCTTACGAAATAGCTGGTCTTTTATTATCTGCTATATTATCAGATACATTATTATTCAAATCTCCAACTACTACTGATATGGACAAGTTAGCTTGTGAAGAGTTAAGTAAAATAGCAAATGTTGATATGGAAAGCTATGCTATGGAAATGTTCAAAGCTGGTACATCTTTAGATGAATTTAGCATTGAAGAAATAGTAAACATGGACTTTAAAGAGTTTGATATGAGCGGAAAAAAAGTTGGTATCGGACAAGTATTCACTTTAGATATAGATTCTATATTTGCTAAGAAAGATGAGTTTTTATCACATATAAACTCTACTGACTACGATATGTTAGTACTTGCAATAACAGATATAATAAAAGAAGGATCTTATTTAATATACAAGGCTGAAGATAAAATAATATCTGAAGCATTTAATGTAGATGCATCTCAAGGTGTATTTGCAGAAGGTGTTGTTTCTAGAAAGAAACAATTAGTTCCAAACTTAACTACAGCAATTAAAAATATGTAGTAAAATTCGCTTCGCTTGAGCAACGTGTTTGCGAAACACTTCATGTCGCCAACGACTTCGTCCGTTGCTCAAAAACTTTTTTACTTATTATAGTTATTTGATATAATTAAGTTTTTCTTAACTAGAAATATATTTTAAGTAATGTAAAGTTTATTATACGTAAAAAAGGAAGGTAAGTACCTTCCTTTTTTTTGTATAATCTTCATTTAATTTCTTAACCAAATAATTAGTGTAGGTTAAATTTTTAGGTTTAAAACATTAACTGGTTTTTTTACTATATATTTTTTAGGATTTATCTATATTATTTTAAAACAAAGTAATTAGATTGTAAATAGTTTATTTGATGTAATATTATAGAAATAAATTACATTTTTTCCACATCTGAATAATCTTCACCAAAAGTCTCAACAGTTACGTTTTTCATAACTTGTGGAGTCTTAGGCTTGTCTGCTCTATCAGTAGCAGTTGTAGCTATTTCATTAACTACATCCATACCTTCTATTACTCTACCAAATGCAGCATATTGACCATCTAAGTGTGGAGAGTTTTTGTGCATTATAAAGAATTGAGACCCTGCTGAGTTAGGAGCCATAGTTCTAGCCATAGATAATACTCCAGCTTCATGCTTTAAGTTATTAGTAAATCCATTACCTCTAAATTCTCCTTTTATAGAGTATCCTGGTCCACCCATTCCATTTCCATTAGGACATCCACCTTGTATCATGAACCCTTCTATTACTCTGTGAAATCCTACCCCATTGTAGAATCCTTGATTTACTAACGTTACAAAGTTTTTAACAGTGTTAGGAGCTATATGTGGATATAACTCTGCTACTATTTTCTTTCCATTTTCCATTTCTATAGTTACTATAGGATTTTTATTTTCCATATTTCTATCTTCCTTTCATTCTCATTTAGTTTTAATATGTACTTATATATTATATACCATATTTTATTGATTTTTACATAAAATTTCAATTTGATAGTTCTATCATAAAATGCTCAATATCAGTAATAATAACATTTGTAATTTATCCATAAAACAAGTAAATTATAAATATAAAAAATTTGCTTAGCTCATGTCATCAACAATTGCGTCCGTTACTAAAGTTTAGCAGATGAGATTACAACTTATCTATAAACCTCTATAAACCAGATAATCTATAATTCCATAGCATATAAAAAAGCTACTAAGTTAATAGTAGCTTATTTTTCGTCGTCATTTAATTGTATAGTTTCTTGATAATCAACATCTAATAAGTCTAGTATTTGTTTAGCTCTTTCCTTTGTTGATCCTTTTACTTCTATGTAGTTAACATTTTCTGCTTTTAAGAAACTTAATATAGCGTCATCTATTTGAAGTGCTATATCTTCATCTTGCCATCTAACTCCATCTTGTATATATCCAAATTCTCTAGGAACATAAACTATCATATCATAGTTTTGTATATCTTCTATAGCTAGACAGTATAAATCTTTTAATATTTGTATTTCCTTTTTCGTTCTTTCTTTGTTTCCTAACATAAATCTTCCGTATATGTAAGGTACAAATGTTGCATAATCAGTAAGGGCATAATCAAATACTGATAACTCATCTTCTAATTTCTTTTGGCCTAAGTAGATTCCATATTGTTCAGATATAGTTTCTATCATACCTTTGTCTTTTAAGTATTCAGTTGAATACTCAAGAGCATAACCTGCATTTAATCCAGCTATTTTCATTTCAACATATAAATGCTGTATTAATGTAGTTTTCCCACATCTTGGTCCACCTAAAACTGCTATTCTCTTAGTTGCCATAATTTATATCAACTCCATGTATTTTTTCTAAATTTAAAGAACTTTTATATTATACTAACATTTAGAAGTTTATTCAATATTTTTAATACAATTCTATTTATTTACATAAAAATATTCAGATTTTTACCTATATCATATCCTTCATAGTATATTTGCTTACAAAATTCTTTTTCAAACCTTAAAGTATCATCTTTATCAAATACAGTTTTAGGTCTAACAATTATTATACTATCTTCATTGCAAACATTTTTAATTTCATCTGGTAATGTATAGTCATGTTTATTTGATATAACTATAATTTTATCTAAATTTTTGTTTAATATTGGATTTAATAAAGTATTATTAACTAATCCTCCATCAAGATTATATCCATTATATAAACCTTCACTCAAATCCTTCATAAATTGATTATATAATCCCATTGTACCTTGTGGATTAAATGGAAGCAATGAACTATATTTTATACTTTTTAAACCTTCTTCTTTACTTAACTTTGATATATTAACTATTTTCTCTTTTGGTAAATTATTTTCTATGTTTATATAATTCACATAAAAATCAAGTTGGTTTGTATGTTCATAATTAATACTGGATAATATGTCAATTACTTTAGAATTATCCACAGTATTATTGACTATTTTTATATTTTTATCAATATAATCATCAATATCTATCCACATTTTTTCTAGTTTTTCAACATTATTTGTGAATATAAAATATCCATTTATAGCACCTATTGAGGTTCCTGATACAGCATTAAATTTATTTATACCTCTGTCATATAAAGCTTTTATAACTCCTGCCTGATAAGCACCCTTAGCTCCTCCTCCACAAAGACATAATCCTATATTCAAATCCATTACCTCCTTAGTTATATCTCATAAAATTTATGAAATGTTTTGTATATACTATAATGGTCATTAACAGCACCTAATTCTCTTATAGAGTGCATAGCAAGTATAGGTGTTCCTATATCCACAGATGAAATATCTATGTGAGTAGATGATATTGGTCCTATAGTACTTCCACCTCTTTCATCTGATCTATTAACAAACTCTTGATAATCTACACCTGCTTCTTCACAAATAGACTTGTATATAGATATTGAGTATGCATCACTAGTATAAGCTTGATTCGCATTTATTTTTATAACAGGCCCTTTTCCCATTACTGGTCTATTTGTTGGGTCATGTTTTTCAGGAATATTTGGGTGAACTGCATGAGCTAAGTCAGAAGATATCATAAATGATGAGTATATAGATGTAAAAAATTCTTCTCTTGTTTTTCCTAAAGATATACAAATTCGCTCTAGTATATTTAATAACATATTTGAGTCTGCACCTTGCTTTGTAGAACTTCCAACTTCTTCATTATCAAATACAGCTACTATATTTATACCTTTATTTCCATCAGTATTTATTAAAGCATTTAAACTAGCATGAACCATAGCTAAATTATCAAGTCTTCCACTTGATATAAATTCTTCATTAGCACCTATTAGGCATCCCTTTTCAAATTCATATAAAAATAAATCAAAATCTATTATATCTTCTATATCCACACCTAATCTATTTTGTAATTCTTTTAATAAGAAATTATCCTTTTCTAGAGAATCATTTAATAATCCTAATAAAGGAAGCATATCTTTTTGTTTATTAAAAGCATAACCTTCATTTACATTTCTATTCATATGTATAGCTAAATTAGGTATTATACATATTGGTTTACCTAGGTTTACTATTACTTCTTTAGGCTTTAAAATATTATCTGTTCTTATAATTACTCTACCAGCTATTCCTAGAGGTCTATCTAACCATGTACTTAATATTGGACCTCCATAACATTCTGTATTTAACTTTAAGTAAGCTTTTTCAGCTTCCATTTCTGCATTTGGCTTTATTCTAAATGATGGTGAGTCTGAATGAGAACCTATTATTCTAAATCCTTCTTTTTCTATATTCTCTGAGTTTACTGTAAACGCTACTATGGCTGATGAGTTTTTAGTTATGTAATACTTTCCTCCTACTTTTATATCCCAAACTTTGCATGAATCTAGTTCAATAAATCCATTTGCATCTAATAATTCCTTAGATTCAGAAACTGCATGAAATGCAGTTGGGCTATTATAAATAAAATTTATTAAATCTTTTGCAAATTTTTTACTATTCATACCTCTACTCCTTATTTATAAAATTTTAATTTATATAATTATAATTGCCTTAATTTATTATTTATAAAATTAAGGCAATTATTTTTACTAAACTCTATTAAATCTTTTTATTACAATTTATGTGTTAATAACTACTTATATTATTAACAATCTATTATTTACTAAAAAATAAACTTTTATATTTTATAACACATCTAAAGTTGTATACTCTTTATTTATCTTTTTTATCCCCTGTTGCTCAAATGCTATAGTAACATCTGTACCCATCATTCCAACTACTGTACCTACTCCAAACTTAGGATGATGCACTCTTGCACCTGGCTTTATGTCGTCTATATTAGTTTCTTTTTCATTACTCTTAATAGTTGCATTAACTTGCTTTGCAACTGCTGTCTTATTTATAGTATTCATATATTTTTGTTTATATTTATCTAATACATTATAATTTGCTTTTGAGTATGATAATTCTTTTTCTTCAGAATTTAATCTTTCTATACATTCTTTAGGTAACTCTTCCATAAATCTAGATGCAATGGATGGATTTGTCTTTCCATATAGTGTTCTTTTTTGAGTTAAAGTAAGATATAAAATCTCCTTAGCTCTTGTTATACCAACATAGCATAGTCTTCTTTCTTCTTCTATTTCCGAATCGTTCATAGATCTTACAGCCCTTGCTATTGGGAATAAACCATCTTCCATACCAACTATAAATACTACAGGGAACTCTAACCCCTTTGATGTATGAATTGTCATAAGTGAAACTTTATCTACTTCCTCTTCCTCGCTTGATTCAGATGTTAACGCAACACCTGTTAAGAATGTTTCTAGATCTTTTTCCTCACTAATTTGCTCAAACTCCATAGCTACTGATATAAATTCTTTTACGTTATCTTTTCTTTCTTCTGCTTCTTCTTTATCACCTTTATATAACTCATCTATATATCCGTAATAGTCTATAGATTCTATTACCTTTTCTATTAACTTACTAACAGGATATACTTCCCTCATAGTTCTTAATGTTCCTATTACATTATCAACAAATTCACTTATACTATTTCTTGCTTTTGTCGAGATATCTGAATTTGTTTCTATATCTATAAGCACAGAATATATACTTTCTTGTTTTAAACTAGCTCTATCTTCTATTTTTTCTATAGTTCTAAGCCCTATACCTCTTCTTGGAACATTTATTATCCTTTTTATAGATATATCATCTTGTGGATTTTGTATAACTCTTAAATATGCTATTAAATCCTTTATTTCTTTTCTTTCATAAAACTTTGTTCCACCATATATATTATATGGTATTTGACTTTTATTTAATGCATCTTCTACAGAACGAGATTGTGCATTAGCTCTGTAAAGTACTGCAAAATCTTTGTATGATCTATTTTGCTCTCTTGATATTTTAGCTATCATATCTGCAACAAAATCTGACTCTTCTATTTCATCTTGAGCTACTTGTATCTTAATAAGCTCTCCATCTTTTTTCTCACTCCAAAGTCTTTTTCTTTTTCTTTCTATATTATTGGATATAACCGTATTAGCTGCATCTAATATAATTTGAGTTGATCTATAGTTTTGTTCAAGCTTAACTACATGAACATCATCATAATCCTTTTCAAATTCAAGTATATTTCTTATATCAGCACCTCTCCAACCATATATACTTTGGTCATCATCTCCAACAACACATATATTTTGATGCTCTCTAGCTAATATCTTGATTAACTCATATTGTGCTTTACTTGTATCTTGGTACTCATCAACCATTATATACTTGAATCTATTTCTATAGTAATCTAAAACTTCTTTATTATTCTTTAAAAGCTCTACTGTTTTAAATATTAAATCATCAAAATCTAGTGCACTATTTCTTTTTAAACGATCTTGATATAATGCATATACATCTGCTATCTTACTCATTCTATTATCATGCATGTGCATTGCCTTAAACTTTTTTGGATCATATAGCTTATCCTTAGCACCTGATATAGTACTTATAATCATTTTTGGCTCAAATACCTTATCGTTTAAATTTAATTCTTTTAAACAGTCTTTTACTAATGTAACCTGATCCGCGCTATCATATATAACAAAACTTCTATTGTATCCGATTTTATTTATATCTTTTCTAAGTATACGTACACAACAAGAGTGGAATGTACTTATCCACATATCACTTGCATCTGACTCTAATGTTTCTTCTACTCTCTCTCTCATTTCATTTGCTGCTTTATTAGTAAATGTTATAGCTAATATATTTGCAGGCTGTACACCTTTATCTTCTATAAGATGCCCTATTCTTGTTGTTAACACTCTTGTTTTACCAGAACCTGCTCCAGCTAGTATAAGTACAGGTCCTTCTGTTTTTTCTACAGCTTCTCTTTGGGCAGGATTTAACGTATCTAAATTCATCTTCGTCCTCCTAATAATGATATATATCTATTTTAATCTAAATAATATTTTTCTTCAAATCTTAAGGTTAAGTAATGTTTTAATTTTAGCTAATATATAGTAAATACAAAACTATCTAACTTTTAAGATTATAAGTAAGTATATAACTTATTATAATTTAAAAAAGGTATAGAGTAAAACTTTATCTCTATACCTTTTTATGCATATAAAATATTTTATATAAAATACATATTATTATACTTTTCTAGACTATTTATGTATTTTAAAAAGAATATCTTCTTATGACCTTCTTTTATATAATTATTATTTTTAAATTAAATCATATTCATAAGTTTTGGTATAAATAAACTTAGTTCAGGTATAAATGTTACCATCATAAGTACTATAATTATACCTACATAAAATGGTAATAAATATTTTATTACCTCTTCTATACTAGTTTTACCAACTTTGCATCCAATGAATAGAGTATTCCCAACTGGAGGTGTTATATTACCTATACATAAGTTAAATATAAGCATTATACCAAATTGAACTGTATCCATACCAAAGTTTTTAGCTATTGGTAAAAATATTGGAGTAAATATTAATATAGCTGGCGTTAAATCCATAAATGTTCCAACTACTAATAAGACTAAATTCATTATTAATAATATCACTATTGGATTTGAAGATATTCCTAATAATATCTCTGTTATTGCATTTGGAATATTTGTAAATGCCATAACCCAAGACATTATAGATGATACACCTATTAAGAAGATTATTATCCCTGTCATTTCAACTGTTTCTAATAATATTTTTGGAATATCTTTTAACTTTATAGACTTATAAAAGAAGAATGATAATATAAATGAATATACAACTGCAACTCCTGCTCCTTCTGTAGCCGTAAATATTCCACCTACTATACCACCTATAATTACAAATATTAAAGCTAAACTTGGTAATGCATCTATAAATATTTTCATAGCTTCTTTAAAAGTTATTGTATACTTAGATGAATACTTATATTTTTTAGCTAATATAAATGCTATCACCATTACTGATACGCCCCATAATATACCAGGTATATATCCAGCCATAAATAAAGCCGCTACAGATGTTCCTCCACTTACTAATGAGTATATTATAAGTGAGTTACTTGGTGGAATTAAAAGCCCTGTTGGTGCTGATGCTATATTTACTGCAGCACTATAGTTTTTATCATAACCCTCTTCTTCTTGAAGTGGAGCCATTGTTCCACCTATTGCAGCCGCTGCTGCAACTGAAGAACCACTTACCGCACCAAATAACATATTCCCTACTACATTCGTATGTGCTAAAGACCCAGGTAATTTACCACTTAATACTTTAGCAAAATTTACTAATTTTAATGCTATACCACCATTGTTCATTATTATACCTGCCAATACGAAAAATGGTATTGCTAATAATGAAAAACTACCTATTCCTGTAAATATTCTTTGTGCCCCTGTTAAAACAGCTACATCCCATGATAACGTAGTTAATATTCCAAATATAGATGATACACCTATAGTTATAGATATTGGTATACCTAATAAAAGTAATATAGGAAATACAATAAGTATAGCTGAACCTGCTTGTAATGCTAATTCCATAATCTTCTCCCCTCAGATTAATTATTATTTAATATTTTTTTTGATTCACTAACTTCTTTTTTCAAATCAGCTAAATTTAATATGTTATATATAATCGTTATTATTCCTGATAACGGTAATGCTAAATATACGTATCCCATAGATATTCCTAATGCTGGTGATACTTGTCCCATAGCTAGCATACTTATTTGAATTCCGCCGAATACTAAAACTAATGCTGAAAATGCCATTACTACTAATTCTGTCATAATATTTAATCCTAGTTTTACTTTATCACTTTTTCCTTCAAGCTTTTGTCTTAAAAATACCATTGTCATATGATCTTTTTTTCCAAATACATAAGCTGATCCTAATAATGACATCCATACAAATGAGTATATTAGTAAATCTTCTGATATTGTACTTGGGTTATTTAATATATAACGAGTTATTATCTGCCAAGTAGCTAAAACTACCATAAATACTAGTAGTATCATACATACAGATTCTATTACCTTATTTAATATGCTTCTTATTTTTTTCATTTATATCCCTCCTACTAGTATTTACTTGTCTTCCTTTGGTGCTTTTGCTTGTATCTTATCATATAGAGCTTTTACTTCTTTGTCTGTAGTCATTTCTTTATGAAGAGGTAATACCTTTTCTTTAAATGGCTCTATATCTGGATAATAAAATTCAACTCCCATTTCTTTTGCTTGCTCTACGGCTTCATTTACTTTATCTTCCCAAGCATCAACTTCAAATTTATTTATTGTATCTGCTGCATCTAATATTATATTTCTATGCTCTTTACTTAAACTATCTAATAATTTTGCATTCATTATTAATATATCTGGTACCATAGCATGTTGGTTATATGAATAATACTTTGCAACCTCACCATGCTTGTTATTAGTAAGTGCTAATTCATTATTCTCAGCTCCATCTATAACCTTTTGTTGAAGAGCTGTATAAACTTCACCAAAACTCATTGGTGTAGCAGAACCACCTAATAATTCCATCATTCTTATATTAGTTTGACTTTGTTGAACTCTTATTTTCTTCCCTTTTAAATCTTCTGGTGTCATTATTGCCTTATCTGTTGTATACATATTTCTTGATCCTGCATCAAACCAAGTAAGTCCAACAAATCCAGCATCTCTTGTTGACTCATATACTCCATTCATTATATCATCATCATTCATTACTTCATGATAATGCTCTGTACTATCAAATAAGTATGGTAAATTGAATACACTATATGATTTATTAAAACTTTCTAATAAACTTATACTTCCAACAGCTATATCTATTGCTCCTGTCTGAGTAAGCTCTACAGATTCACGTTGCCCTCCTAATAGTTCATTTGGATATACCTGGATGTCTATTTCATTGTTAGTTTTTTCTTCTACTATTTGTTCAAATTCTTTTAGTGCTAAATGTATTGGATGATCTTCCCCTTGGTTATGAGCTACTCTCATCACCCTTACATCATCATCTTTAACAGAACTACATCCAACAACTGATAAACTCGTTACCGCTACAAGTAAAAGCGCTTTAATCCTTTTATTCATTTATAAATTCCCCCTAGGATTATTTTTCAAAATTTTTTGTTTTGTCGTAACATATATCTTATACTACATTTTCTAACATTTTTAAAATACATAAATATTCACTATTCTAAACTAATTTCCCTAAATACTTACAAAGAATTGTTCTTAAATATTCATGTCTTATAAATTTTAGGAAACTAATTAACTCAATAAGCATTCATATAAACTTACTGATACTAATTGTGAAAGGACTATAAGCTGTCTTTCCGATAAATCATATTAATCATTAAATTACTATAAATCTCTAAATTAAATCTTTTTTTAATCCCTCCTTTTGAAGTTATAAGTCATAATTTATATAACTTTATTGTCATTTAAATTTAAACAATATATAATTTTTAGAAATTTAAATTCTCCATCTAATTTTATAAATAATAGACAATCGTTTTCCATTTTCATATATTATTATTCAAATTCTATGTCAACTTTAACTAGATTAAATAATCTGTTGTGCTAGTTATTTTACTAAACACATTGAAATTACTACATAAAGTTTTTTAACTATGAAAATATAGATTACTGGACTCTAGTATTTTCAATAATAATATTTAACTAGCACAACGAGTTAAATACTATAGTATTATTTCTAAGAGCCCTCTATAAAGCTTAATTACTTTATTTGCATCACTATACATTTTTACTAATTTCTTTTATTCTATTGTTATCTATTTTTTACTTTTATCTTACTAACATTTTATCAAGATAAATCTTTAACAAATATATATATAGCTTTATTTTCTATTTCTGTATTTGTATACTAGCATATCTAATAAATTAAGACAATACTTTTCGCTATTTTTTTATCAATAATTACATTTTTTATTTGATGAATTATCATATAAAAAATAAACGGTAAACCATTTATAAATTTACCGTTTATTCATAGAATATATATATATATCTTAACCTACAATACAGCTGCTAAGTTGAGTAGTATTTCCATATCTAGTATCTATAAATCCACAGAATGCATCTACTGGACTTACACCAGTAAATTCTGAACGTCCTAATAATTTATCAACGGTTTTAGATAAAGTATGTTCATGACCATCATAAGCATTGATGTATGTCTTAACTTGAGGTACATCCGCTAAGTGGAATGGGCATTGTACTGATATAAATATTGTTGGTACTTCATTTACATAAAATGGTATATCCGGTGTTCCTTTTGCAGGATTCCATTGTATACGTTGGTCAGTACCTGGTCCAACGTTAGCTATATTTATTATTAAATCGTAGTTATCTGTTAGATCAGCTATTGGACGCTTTTGTGCATATATGTTCATTACTGCGCCCATCATTTCTTGTGGTGGAAGTTTTAATAACTTATCTATTGGAGATTCATATATTTCAACTTCAAATCCTTCTTTTTCAAGTAAATCTTTCATTATTTCTATTGGTGTTTTCTTACCCGCTGACATAGCAGCCATAACTTTACCAAATCCAGATTCTGCTCCTTTTACTTCAACAAGTAAAACTCTCTTATGCTTTTTTGGACTTATTGGTAATAATTCTTGATTATTCTTAACTAATGTTATAGCTTTTTCTGATATTTCTGGAGCAACAGCCTTATTTCTTTCTGTTCCTATTTTAGACATTGCTTCTTCTTTTGGTTGTAATACTTCATTCTTAGCTTTTGTATGTAATCCTAAAGAAGCTTTTAATCCTAATATACGAGTTAATGCTTCTTCAAGTCTTTCTTCAGTTATTATTCCTTTTTTGTACCCTTCCATCATCCAATTGAAGTCTTCATCTGGATCGTTGAAGAATAAGAATAAATCACAACCTGCAGCTATAGCTGTAGGTAACATTTCACTACGCTTCATAGCAGATGTCATAGCTACCATGTGAGAAGCATCAGTTACTACTACACCGTTGAAGTTTAATTTTTCTCTTAATAAGTTTTGTAATACTATTTTACTTAAACTTGATGGCATTGCTAACTCTTCAAGAGTTGCATCTGGTTTAAAGTGACGTACGTATTCTGGTAAAGCTATATGTCCTGACATTATAGAAGGTAATCCTGCTTCTATTAATCCTCCATAAACTTTTCCGAATGTGTTATCCCACTCTTCTACTGTTAATGTATTTGGAGCAAATGATAAGTGATGATCTCTTTCATCTACACCGTCTCCAGGGAAGTGTTTAGCAGCTGGAGCTATACCACTTTCCATTATTCCCCTCATATATTCTAAAGAGAATTCTAAAACTTGCTCTGCTTTATTTGAGTAACAACGATTAGATATTATTGGGTTTCTCCAGTTTAAATCTATATCAACAACTGGTGCAAAACTCCAGTTACATCCTATAGCAGCTGCTTCTTCTCCTGATACTCTCCCCATTTCATAAGCATATTTAGGATCATTTGTAGCACCTATTTTTACTTGATGTGCTACATATGTACCATCTACACAAGCTCCATTTCCACCTGCTTCAGTGTTTGCAGCTATTAATAAAGGTATTTTACTGTTTTCTTGTAATATTTTATTTTGGTCATATACTTCTGAAGCTTTTGCTGGGTTATAACGAACTGCACCTATATGGTAGTTATCTAACATTCCTTTTAAGTACTCTTCATCACGGCTAGCACCCATATTTACAAATAATTGTCCTATTTTCTCTTCTATAGTCATGTTTGCTATAGTATCTTCTACCCACTTTATTCCTTGTTCATCAAGGTTATAAGGTTTTGCTTTTAAATTTACCATATTTATTTACTCCATTATTATATATTTTTATATTAATTTATTTTCATATATATTAATTGATAATGATTAATATATATAAAAATAAATAATTTACAATATAAAATATATGTCTAGGAATCAAATAAAACTTTCTAGACATATTGTAATCATTTTATTTCCATAGTGTCCACTTCACAACTATCAGAATCTACACATATACTAAAAATTCATTCTTTTTTCCTACTGTTCAAAAAGGTTATTAATAATATTCTTCTATATTAGTATACTAACATACATAGTTTGATAAAAGCAATCATTTTCCTATCTTGATATATAATTATATTATCTTATCTATAAAAAATCTTAATTTATTTATATATTGTGATGTAGTTTGTCTATTTCTTATTTAAATATTCTAGATACATAAAAAATAAACGGTAAAATATTTATAAATTTACCGTTTATTCATATAGATTATCTATATTTTAATTTACAGCACATAAACTAGGTTTAGTAGACATTCCATACATAGTATCTCCTAATCCACAGAATGCATCTACTGGACTTACACCTTTAAATTCAGATCTTCCTAACATTTTATCAACTAATGCAGTGAAAGTAACATCTTTGTTATCGTAAGCATTTATATAAGTCTTAACTTGAGGTACATCCGCTAAGTGGAATGGACATTGTACTGATATAAATATTGTTGGTACTTCATTTACATAGAATGGTATATCTGGAGTACCTTTACTTGCTGGCCATTGTATTCTTTGGTCAGTGTTAGGGTTAACAGATGCTAAGTTTATTATTAAATCATAGTTATCTGTTAAGTCTGTTATCGGTCTCTTAGCAGCATATATATTTCCTATAGCAGCCATTCTTTCTTCTACCGGAAGTTTCATTATCTTATCAGCTGGTGATTCCCATATAGAAACTTCAAATCCTTCTTTTTCTAACATCTCTTTCATTACTTCACTTGGCTTTGGCCCTTGAGCACCTATTAATGCACCAAATCCACCTTCAGTTCCTTTTACATCAACAAGTAAAACTCTCTTGTACTTTTCTGGAGATATTGGGAATATATCTTCAGTATTCTTAACTAAAACTATACCTTTGTCAGCAACTTCAGCAGCTATAGCTTTATTTTCTTCTAAACCTATTCTAGCCATTGCTTCTTCTTTAGGCATCATTATTTCAGTTTTAGCTTTTTTGTGAAGTCCTAAAGCAGCTTTAGTTCCTAATATTCTAGTTAAAGCTTCATTTAATCTTTCATCAGTTATTATTCCATTTTTGTATCCATCCATCATGTATCCGAAATCTTCATCTGGATCATTGAAGAATAAGAATATATCTGAACCTGCAGCTATTGCAGTTGGTAACATTTCACTACGCTTCATAGCTGAAGTCATAGCAACCATATGAGATGCATCAGTTACAACCAAACCGTTGAACTCCATTTTTCCTCTTAATAAGTCAGTTAATATATACTTACTTAATGTAGCCGGCATGTATAATTCTTCAGTAGTAGCGTCTGGATTGAAGTATTTTACGTACTCTGGTAAAGCTATATGTCCTGCCATTATTGATGGAAGTCCTGCTTCGAATAATCCTCCGTATACTTTTCCAAATGTAGCATCCCACTCTTCACATGATAACCAGTTTGGAGCGAATGATAAATGTTGGTCTCTCTCATCTATACCATCTCCAGGGAAGTGCTTAGCAGCTGGAGCTATTCCACTTTCCATTATTCCTCTCATGTACTCTAAAGAGTATTCTAATACCATGTCAGCATCCCCTGACCAACATCTATTAGATATTATTGGATTTCTCCAGTTTCTGTTTATATCAACTATTGGAGCAAATGACCAGTTACATCCTATTGCAGATGCTTCAACTCCTGATACTCTCCCCATTTCATAAGCATATTTTTTGTCATTTGTAGAACCTATTTTAACTTCATATCCTACATATGTACCATCTACACAAGCACCGTTACCACCCGCTTCAGTGTTAGCAGCTATTAATAGAGGTATTTTAGAGTTTTCTTGAAGTATTTTATTTTGATCATATACTTCTGAAGCAGTTGCTGGATTGTATCTAACTGCACCTATGTGGTAGTTATTTACCATACTCTTTAAGTATTCTTCATCACGACTAGCTCCCATATTTACGAATAATTGTCCTATTTTTTCTTCTATAGTCATATTTGCTATAGTATCTTCTACCCATTTTACTCCTTGATCATCAAGGTTATAAGGTTTTGCTTTTAAATTTACCATTTTTACTTACTCCCTTATTGTATATATATTTATATTAATTTATTTTAATATCTATATTAGTTAATAATGCTTATCATATAAATAATTTATAATATAAAATATATGTCTAAAGAATTAAATTAAAGTTTCTAGACATATATAATAATTTTTAGTATTTTTCATCTTCTATATTAGTATACTAACATACATTATTTAATAAAAGCAATCATTTTCCTATTTTTAAGATAAATTTTTATTATCATTATAAAAAATATTAATTTATTTATATTTAGCTAGTTTTTTTAGATTTATACATAAAAAATAAGGCTCATCCCCATATCAATTTTGTATATCTCATACTATATTTCTTTTTTAATTGTTTCTTTACATTAACTGTAAACTTTTTTAAATATGGCTTATTCTAAATAAATTTGCCACATATACCTTATAGCCAACTTTTGTTTATTTTTAATAAGTATGTGAGTATATAAATAGAATATTGTTGAATTTTGTCGATATTATGTTATAATTTTTTTAACAAAATATATTATGAAAGGAATGTTGTATATGCATAAAAAAATAATTAGCACAATAGTTTTAGGATCAATTTTATTAAATCCACTTGTATCTAATGCAAATACAAAATTAGGAGATATTGATAATCACTGGGCAAATAAAGAAATTAATGAATTTATATCTAAAGGATATATATCTGGATATCCAGAAGATAATACTTTTAGACCAAATAATTCAATAACAAGAGCTGAGTTTGTAAAAATAACAAATAAATACTTTGGATTTACAGAAGGTACTACAACATCATTTGATGATGTAAAATCTTCAGATTGGTATTATAAAGATATAGCTATAGCAGAAAAAGCTGGATATATTAATGGAAAAAGTAAAGGTCAATTTGAACCTAATAGCCCTATGACAAGAGAAGAAGCTGCTAAAATAGTAACTACAATAACAAGTACTATAGATAATAATCTTGATAAACTTGATAAAGCTGAAGATAAAGATAAAGTATCTAACTGGGCGAAACCATATGTAGAAGGTGCTCTTGAACAAGGATATTTAATAGGAAATGAACAAGGACTTTTAAATCCTGTAAACAATATAACAAGAGCGGAATCTGTATCAATATTATCTAGAATAAACCAAAGAAACCCTAACGTTTCAAACTTTAAGACTATGGTTACACAAGAGTTCTATAAGCTATTAAATGAATATAGAAAATCAAATGGACTTAGCCCTTTAACATCTATAAGTAGACTTGAAGATATGGCAAATGCTTGGTCTAATCATATGCACACTACAGGTGTACTTAATCATGTAATCAATGGTAAAAATGCTAATGAAACATTCCCAGAATATGGAACATCAGACTTAGAAAATATAGTATATACTATGATGGCTTTCCGTAATGACTTAAGTCAAGAATATGCTAAAAATGTTGCAGAGGAGATAATTTCGTTATGGAAAAATTCTCCAGAATACAACAAAGCTATGTTAAATAATAATATGAATAGTGTAGGATTTGGGTTCCATTCTATACAAAAAGGAAATAGTTGGGGAGTATATGCAACATTAGAATTATCTTCATCAGATAAATAATATATATTTAGAAAATATGTACAAAAATATACCGTTTTAAACAAAATAAAAGAGTAATAGATTTTTTCTATTACTCTTTTTCATTCTTGAAGAATATATCACTATCCTTACCTTTGTTACTCTCTATTTTTTCTTCTATAGTCTTATTTGATATAGTACCTTCTACAAATTTTACTCCTTGGCTATCAAAGTTATAAGGTTTTTATTTTAAGTTTACTTATTTTAAAGAGTCATTAAATTCTTTTATAAGTTTATTTTGATACTCTTCATCAAAAGTTTCATTCATTAACTTAGGAACTGCTTCATTAACTAGTCTTTCCCAAGAGAATTTTTCTTTTCCTACTAATATAGGATAATATCTTACATCGTTATTTTTAGCTGCTTGTAAATCACCTGGTGCATCACCAACCATTAATACTTTATCACTATCATATCCCTTTTTCTTAAGTTCAGCTATACAGTGTTGCTTTGTTCCTGCTTCTTGACCAAGTAATGCAGTTAAAAATTTAATATAGTCATGTCTTCCCCATTCATCATTTAAAGCTTCACCATTAGCAGATGATACTACTGCAACATCTACTATTTTAGATAATGCTTCTAGCCCTTCAGAAACACCTTCAAATGGCTCATCTCCTTTTGGTAATTCTTCTATCGATTTATTTACACTTAAAGACCATTCATATGCCATCTTTAAACCTTTGCTATCTTTCTTTTCTATTTCATTTAATAAAGACTTGTTTGATAACTCATTAGTAGTTTCAACCCAATTTAATATGCTATCTAAATCTTCTATTTCTACGCCTTCTTTACTTATTATTTTAAATGTCTCAGCTAACCCCTTAAATCTATTTATACCTCTAGTTTGTGTATAAAGATTTAGGTCATACCAAAGATTTAATATATAATCTTCTCTTTCTGTTAAATTCCAAGTTTTTATCATCTCTGGAGCAAAGCATCTTCTATGTTTTATTTCCATAGTGTCCATTGCACAACCATCAGAGTCTACACATACTAAAAATTCATTATTTTTTTTGTATTGCTCAAAAACGTTGCTCATAATATATTCCTCCATTAGTTGCTAATAATATTTATTGCCTTACTATGTTAGTATACTAAAATATAATTCTAAAAAAAGCAATCATTTTCCTTTTTTGATAAAATTATACCATAAAATTTAAAATTATTTATTTTTGTAAATACTTCTCTATGTTGTTGTAACATATATTTTGTATTATTTCTCCTAGGATTTCCATATCAGCTGGATATTCTCCGTTCTCTACTAATCCACCTATATAATTACATAAGATTCTTCTGAAGTATTCATGTCTTGTATATGATAAGAAACTTCTAGAGTCTGTAAGCATACCTACAAATTGGCTTATAAGTCCTAATTGAGATAATGCCATCATTTGTCTTTCCATTCCATCCTTTTGATCGTTGAACCACCATCCAGAACCGAATTGTATTTTACCTGCTACTCCTCCACCTTGGAAGTTTCCTAACATTGTTCCTAGTACTTCATTATCTTTTGGATTTAAACAGTATAATATAGTTTTTGGAAGTTCATCAGTTATATCTAATGAATCTAATAATCTAGATAAGCTAGTTGCAACTTCTCCATCATCTATACTATCAAATCCTACGTCTGCTCCTAATTTTTTGAACATTCTAGTGTTGTTGTTTCTTAATGCTCCTATATGTAACTGCATTACCATACCACGCTTGCTGTACATTCTTCCTAAACTTATCATTGTTAATGTAGAGTATTTTTCTATTTCTTCTATAGTTAATTTTTCTCCAGCTAAAGCTTTTTTGAATATAGCATCTACTTCCTCCATAGTTGTACTTCTGAAATAAACTCTTTCTAGAGAGTGGTCTGTTATGTTACATCCATTGTCAACGAAGAAGTCTAATCTTTTTTCTAATACAGTTAATAAAGTTGCATAATCTTTTATTTCTGTATTCTCAACACTTCCTAATTTACCTATATATTCAACGAAGTCTTCCCCATGTATTTTTACAGCTTTATCTGGTCTGAAACTTGGTCTAACTTCACAGTCAAAGTTTTCATCTTTAGCTATTTCTATATGGTATTCTAAGTTATCTATTGGATCATCAGTTGTTCCTATGTACTTAACATTAGAGTTTTTTATCATTGCTCTAGCACTGAAACCTTCTCCATTTATTATTTCATTACATCTATCCCATATAGATTTACAAGTTTTTGGAGATAAAGTTTCCTCTATTCCAAAATATCTTTTTAATTCTAAGTGAGACCAATGGTACATTGGGTTTCCTATTAAGTATGGCATAACCTTTGCAAATGCTTCAAACTTTTCATAATCAGTAGCATCTCCAGTTATGTATTTTTCTTCTATACCAAAGCTTCTCATTGTTCTCCACTTATAGTGGTCTCCACCTAACCATATTTCAGTTATGTTGTTGTATCTCTTATCCTCAGCTATTTCCTTTGGATTTAAGTGACAGTGGTAGTCACATATTGGCATTTCTTTAGCATAATCATGATATAAAGTTACTGCAGTATCTGTTGATAATAAAAAGTTATCATCCATAAATTTTTTCATATCAATTACTCCTAACCAAAATAATATTTTTTAACTTTTATACTAAAAGCTCTTGTTTATACAAGAGCTTTAGTTATATTTACAATTATTTATTATTTGCTTTTAATTAACCTTAAACTGAAGACCCTTCAAGTAAAGTTTCTTCACATTCACTTTTTAATGTAGTTTCTTTTAATATAGCTTCTTTTAATCCGTTTATATATACAGCACCTAATGCTCTATCATATAATCCGTATCCTGGTCTACCAGTTTCTCCCCATATCATTCTACCATGGTCTGGTCTATATGGTCCATCAAAGTTATAATCTAAATAAGCTTTTACTATAGCATAAAAATCTAATGATCCTGCTTCAGATAAGTGAGCTACTTCGTTGAAACTGCTATCTCCTGTTATTAATACATTTCTTAAGTGAGCAAAATGTATTCTATTTCTTTCACCACCGAAATGTTTTATCATTTTAACTACATCATTAGTCTTAGTACATCCTAAAGAACCTGTACATAAAGTTACTCCATTGTAATAGCTATCGTATAAGTTTAAGAATCTATCTAAGTTTTCGAAGTTAGTTATTATTCTTGGTAATCCAAATATTCCCCATGGTGGATCATCTGGATGTATAGCCATTTTAACTTCTTCCTCTTCAGCAGTTGGCATTATACCTTTTATAAAGTATTCTAAGTTAGCCCATAATTTTTCTTCATCTATATCTTTATATTGATCTAGTAAAGCTCCTAATCCACCTTCACCATATGAAGTATCCCATCCTGGTAACTCTAATTCACCTAATGCTGGGTCCATTTTAGCAACAGTAGCTTCATCATATATTAAACAAGTTGATCCATCTTCTAATTCATACTCAAGATCAGATCTTGTCCAGTCAAATACTGGCATGAAATTGTAACATATAGTTTTTATTCCTGCTTTACTTAAGTTTCTTATAGTTTGGCAATAGTTTGCTATGTACTTATCTCTAGTAGGTAATCCTAATTTTATATCTTCATGTACTGGTACACTTTCTATTACAGATAATTCTAATCCATGCTTTTCTACAGACTCTTTTAATTCCATTATTTTTTCTAATGGCCAAACTTCTCCTACTGGTATATCATAGATAGCTGTTACTATCCCTTTCATTCCGGGTATTTGACGGATGTACTCTATTTTAACAGGGTCATCTTGTCCATACCATCTAAATGTCATTTCCATGGTTTTTCCTCCCAATTATATACTCATTCTAATATTTTTAAATATTTATATTAATTAAATTTGTTTTTATCTATTTATATTTTCTATTCCACAGTTCATAAGAGTTTCAACTTGCTTTAAATCAACCATGTTTATATCTCCTCTAATACTGTGCTTTAGTGCACTTGCACATATAGCAAACTCAACAATTTGACTACTTTCCATACTATTTAATATCCCGTGTAATATTCCAGCTGTGAATGAATCTCCCCCGCCTACTCTATCTAGTATATCAAAGGTATGAATTCTAGATGTATGTAATATTTCATTGTTAAATAAGAACCCTTGTAAAGAATTGTTATTTACTGAATTTACAATTCTCTTAGTAGAAGCAGCATATTTTATATTTGGATATTTTTCAAATAATTCTTTATAGAAATCAGCTAATTTAGCCTCATAATTTTTTTCTTCTTTGGTCTTATACCCTAAAATGTTTATAAAGTCTAATATACCTAAAAACGCTATGTCCACATAAGGAAGTACTTCTAACATAAAACTTCTAGCTTCTTCTAAAGACCATAATTTAGATCTATAATTTGAATCATAAGATACTAATATTCCTCTTTCTTTAGCTGCTTTTATAAAGTCTATAGAAAGGTCATATAAATTTTTACTTAATGCTGGTGTTACACCAGATATATGTAATAATTTAACATCTTTTAATATTTTATCTAAATCAAAATCTTCTTTAGTAGCCATTGATATTGCTGAATACTCTCTATCATATATTACATCTGAATTTCTAACTCCATGCCCTTGTTCTAAGAAATATATTCCTAATCTTCCTTTTCCTCTAACTATATCTTTTGTATCAACTCCAAAGGAATTCATAGCTCTTATTACCTTATCCCCTAATACATTTTCTGGTAATTTAGTAATCATTTTTGTATCATGTCCGAACATACTTAAGCTACAAATAACATTGGCCTCTCCTCCAGCGTATGTTGCCTCAAAAGATTCAGCTTGTATTACTCTTTGGAAATTAGTAGGAGTAAGTCTTAGCATTATTTCCCCAAAGCCTAATACTTTACTACCATTATTAACCTCTAATTTGTGCAATTTTATTTTTAAATTCCTTTGCTAAGTTTTCTATATCTTCTAAACTTCCAGCACCTAAAAGTGAACTTCCTACTCCTACACAAGATACTCCCATTTTAAACCATTCTTCTACATTATCTATAGAAACACCACCTGTTGGCATTATTTCAACGTGAGGTATTGGAGCTTTTACTGCTTTAACATACTTAGGTCCAAATACTTCACCTGGGAATAATTTAACCATTTGATTTCCTTTGTCTAAAGCATTCATAACTTCAGTTACTGTCATACATCCTGGTAAATATAATGTGTTCATTTCTTGGCATACAGTATTTACTTCATCTGAAAAACCTGGACTTACAACATAAGTAGCACCTGCTTCTATTGCATCTTTAGCCATTTTTCCATTTAATACACTTCCTACACCTACTAATGCATCTTTATAGTTTTCACTAACATGTTTTATAAGTTCAACTACATTTGGTATTGTATATGTAAGTTCGATAGCTTTTACTCCACCATTTAAACAAGCATTTATATATCCTAAAGCTTCTTCATGGTCTTTAGCTCTTATTACTGCTACTACACCTTCATTTTTTATTTTATTTAACATAATACATTCCCCCCTAAATATTAAACTCCTGAATATGCTGAGAATGCTCCATCAACAGGTATACAAACACCGTTTACAAATCCTGAAGCATCATTATTCACTAAGTATAATAATGTTCCTATTAACTCTTCAGCTTCTCCAAATCTTCCCATTGGAGTACTATTTAATATTTTTTCACTTCTTGGAGTTGGAGTTCCATCTTCGTTGAATAATAACTTTTCATTTTGAGCTGTTACGAAGAATCCTGGTGCTATCGCATTTACTCTTATACCTACTTTTGACATATGAACAGCTAGCCATTGAGTAAAGTTAGTTACTGCAGCTTTTGCTCCTGAGTATGCAGGTATTTTTGTAAGTGGTGTGTAAGCATTCATTGAAGATATGTTTATTATTGTTGCACCTTCTCTGTTTATCATATCTTTAGCAAATTCTTGTGATGGAAGTAATGTCCCTAAGAAGTTTAAGTTAAATACAAAGTTTACTCCTTCTTGATCTAAATCGAAGAAAGTAGTTAACTCTTCATTATTTAAATCTTCTGGTAATAAGTATTCATTAGTTGTTGTTCCTTTTGGATGGTTTCCACCAGCTCCATTTATTAATATGTCACATGGACCAAATTCTTTTAATATTATTTCATGAGCTCTCTTTATGCTCTCTTTATCTAAAACATTAGCGTTAATTCCTATTGCACATCCGCCATCAGCATTTATTTTAGCTGCTTTAGCATCACAACCTTCTTGTCCTAATGCAAGTATTGCAACTTTTGCACCGCATGCAGCTAATGCTTCTGCCATAGCTCCACATAGTATTCCAGATCCACCTGTTACTACTGCAACTTTATTTTTTAAATCAACATTAAATGGTAGTTTCATAATTATTTTGCCTCCAAAATTACGTATTAATATCTGTACTTGTATACTAGCACACCGAAATTAATATTGCAACCTTTTCCTACGCTTTTTATGCATTTTTTTAAAAATTTTCTTCATTAGAAAAACGTTTTTCAAAAATATAAAAATAAATATAAAAAAGGAGCTATCATTTGATAACTCCTTTATATTTATAAAGATTATTGAGCTCTTCTTCTCTCTAATTCTTCATTAACTTCATTTAATGTTTTATTACTTAAGTTGTATACTAACTTAAGACATACTGTACCAAATATAAACCCTATTAAAGGTACTACAGTTATTATAGTTCTTATACTTTCTGCAACTTCTGGAGTTTGAGTGGATGCACCTGATTGATATCCTATTGCAGCAAGGGCAAATCCACCTATACTTCCTACTATAGCTTGAACTAATTTTCTAGATAATGAGTATGTAGCATAAACTATACCTTCTTCTCTTTTTCCACTTAAATATTCTTGATAATCTATAACATCACCAACTAATGCCCATACAATCATACTATATAATGCTGTACCAAATCCAGATACTGTAGTTAATGCTATATATATCATTGGATTTTTAGTTGGGAAGAATACTAATACAACATAAGCAGCTATAGATACTAGCCCACTGTAAATAGCAATATTTTTCTTTCCAAACTTAGCAACTAATTTACCTGTAACAGGTATTGCAATGAATGTACCAACCATTGGAATTAATCCCGCTAAACTTAATAATCCTGGAGCTTTGAAGTAATCTTTAAATAAAAAAGTATTTAAAGCATTTGGTAAGAACATTGCTGTTAAAGTACCTAATGAACTTAATATTAATCCTATTAAAGCCTTATTTTTTCCTAAAGTTTTTAAAGTTTCCCATAAGTTTGCTTTTGGGGCATCTTCCTTAACGTCATTAACAATTCTTTCAGTCGTCATTTTATAACAAAGTCTATACCCTATATTAGCTACTATAACATATAATAATGCTGCTATAAGGAATCCTTTTGGTGAAACTGCACCCGAAGCATCAAATACTAACTTAGGTGTTAAAACCATAAGAGGTATCATTGCAAATATTGATGATATGTTTCTCCAAGTGGATAACTGTGTTCTTTCATTTGGATCGTTAGTAATAACTGATGCTAATGAACCATAAGGTATATTTATAGCAGTATATGCCATACCAAAACCTATATAAGTTACATATGCGTAAGGCAATTTCATTCCTTGTGGCATATTAGGTATTACTAAGAATGTTAATATTGTAAATATTCCTAGTGGTATACCCATATATTTTAAATAAGGTCTAAACTTACCATCCTTTGTTCTCTTTCTTTTATCTACTATAACTCCCATCATCGGGTCATTTATAGCATCCCATACTCTTGATACTGCCATAAGAGTACCAACTGCAGCTGCACTTATTCCAAATACATCTGTATAGAATACTAATAAATAACTTCCTATAAAGTTGAATAATAAACAACTCCCAACATCACCTAACATATATCCAACTTTATCTTGCATTCCAAAAGGTTTTCCTTTGCTTGATTCTAAAACTTTTTTGTTTGCTAACTCCATTATCCTTCTCCTTAAATATATTTTACTATCCCTTTTATGTATGCTTACATTTATATACTAGTATACTAAATTTTTCAAACTTTAATAAACATATTATTAATTCCACCATTTTATAGTAAATCACAATTATAACAACTATAATATATATGTTTTAATTAAAATACTTCATTAGATAAAGTTATTATTTTGTATTGTTCAAAAATATAATAAACAATAAAATTATTTTATAATGTAGAATTATTATTAGAATATATATATTTTTTAATTATTAATTTATTATTGCATCTATTGTATATATTATGTAATTCATATCATAAACTTTTACAACTAGAAATTTCTATTCTTATATATGTTTTAATTAAAATACTTCATTAGGTAAAATTATTATTTTGTATTGTT
>CALFLM010000011.1 GCA_937880075.1 uncultured Romboutsia sp.
CCAAAATGTAATTCAGAATATACTTATGAAGATGGAAGCCTTTTAGTTTGTCCAGAATGTGCATATGAATGGTCACCAGAAGCAAGCAATGAAGAAGAAAATGTTATAAAAGATGTAAATGGAAATGTATTAAATGATGGAGATTCTGTAACAGTAGTAAAAGATCTTAAAGTAAAAGGAGCATCATCATCTATAAAAATAGGAACAAAAGTAAAAAATATACGTTTAGTTCCTGATGCAGCAGATGGACATGATATAGAATGTAAGATAGATGGATTTGGAGCTATGAAGTTAAAATCTTCAGTAGTTAAAAAAGCATAATTTAATATTATATAAATTAAAAAGTCGTACCTTTAAAGGTATGGCTTTTTAGTTTATATAATATAGTGTAAGGTATAATACTAATAGAAAATAACAAAAAATAAGGAGAAAAATATATGGAGATATTTACTATAGGGCATTCGAATTATAATGTAGAGAAGTTAATAGATATGCTAAGATATTATAATATAAATTGTGTTGTAGATATTAGAGGAACTCCATACTCAAAATATAATATTCAATATAATAAAGAAACAATAAGAGAGACATTGATAAAGGAAGGGTTTGTATATATCTATATGGCTAAAGAATTCGCTGCAAAGAGAGAAAATAAAGAGTCATATAATAATGAAGGTTATTCAGATTTTGAAAAAGTTATATATGAGGAAGACTTTAAAAATGGGATAAAACGACTAAAAATTGGGTGTGAAAAAGGATATAAAATAGCACTTTTAGGAGCTATGCAAGATCCGATTAGATGTCATAGAAGTATATTAGTAGGACGATCTTTAGTATAAAATGGATTTATAGTTAAACATATATTAGATGATTACTCTATAGCATCACAAGATGATATAGAAAAAAGTATTTTGGAAAAGTATTTTGAAGATAGAAGTCAAATAACAATAGACTCTTTACTGGGCACAGATAAAAGTGAAGATGAAATGATAAAAGAAGCTTATAGATTAGCAAACAAAGAAATTGGATATAGAATAGAGCATTTGGATATAAAGAAAGACAAGTTATAATAAAAATTTATAATTTTTTCTAAATCAATTATTTATAAATATTGAGAAGCTATTATACAAGTATATTTTTCGTTAAACGTGAAACATAGGATAATGTTTATATTTATTGTTGAAAATAGTGAAGTAAATGAATATACAAGCAAAAAATCATGTTCAGAAGGTTTAAACTATAACACTTGTAAATATAAAAAGGAGATGATAATTTTGGATTTAAGAGAATACATAAAAAATAATGTACTTATATTTGACGGTGCTATGGGAACTATGTTACAACAAAGGGGATTACAAATAGGTGAGAATTCAGTGTTATTTGGATTTAAAAATCCAGGTAAAGTAATGGATATACATAGATTATATTTAGAAGCGGGTTCAAATGTAATAACGACTAATACATTTGGAGCTAATGAACTTAATTTAGATAAATTAGGATATACAGTTGAAGAAATAGTAGATAATGCTGTAAATATAGCTAAGAAGGCTATAGAAAAATCAGATAAGTCTAAGCCAAGATTTATAGCATTAGATATAGGTCCTACAGGAGAAATGTTAGAGCCCATTGGCACTTTAAGTTTTGATAGAGCATATGAAATATTTAAAAGACAAGCTATACAAGGAGAAAAATCAGGTGCAAATTTAATAATTATAGAAACTATGATAGATTTATGTGAAGCTAAAGCCGCAGTCTTAGCAGCAAAAGAAAATACAAAATTACCAGTATTTTGTACTATGACTTTTGATGCAAATGGAAGAAGTTTTACTGGATGTACGCCAGAAAGTATGGTTGAGACTATAGAAGGATTAGGTGCGGATGCTATTGGGGTAAACTGTTCATTAGGACCTAAAATGTTAATACCTATAGTAGAAAAGATAACAAAAATGGCTACAGTTCCAGTTATAGTACAAGCTAATGCAGGACTTCCTGAAATAGTTAATGGTCAAGCTATATACAATATAGATTCAGAAGAGTTTTTTACTGTAATTGAAAAGTTTATTCAACTTGGTGCATCTATAATAGGTGGATGCTGTGGAACAAATCCAGAATTTATAAAGAAAATTTCAGATAGCATATCAATATAAAAAAAGTAGGAATAGAAAAAATAATAGTTGTGTAGTATGTTATCCATCAAAATTTGTATAAATAAAAAGGCCAACAGTTATAGGTAAAAGATTAAATCAAACAGGTAGAAAAATTCTAAAGGAATCTCTTATAAATAAAAATCTTGATTACGAAATAAATCGAGGATTAGATCAAATAGGAGTCGGCGCTGATTATTATTTAAAATATACAAAATCAGCAGTAGAAATAGCAAAATTGAACTTTAATTAAAGAAAATAGGGAAATTTCCCTATTTTTTAAATGTAAAAATATGTATAAATAATATTAATGTATAAAATATATAGAAAAAACTAATAAGAATGTGATAAAATAGGAAGGTGATTCTTAGGGAGGGTAGACAACGATGATTGAAAATGGACAGCCTTATGCATTAGTTTTTGGAGTATCGGTTTTTGATATTTGTGGTTTTACAGATAGAAATTATAGATGCAATGATTCTAATCCTGGTAAAGTAAAGACTTCTTTTGGAGGCGTTTGTAGAAATATCGCTGAATGTATGGCAAGAGTAGGTGTTAATACTAAATTTATATCTATTCTAGGTGATGATGAAACTGGAAATAGAATGATAGAACATTCTAAAATAATGAAGTACGATATGAGTGAATCTTTAGTAGTTAAGGGTGGACATACACCTACTTATATGGCTATTTTAGATGAGCAAGGTGAAATGGTATCTGCTGTAGTTGATATGAAAATAATAGATATGTTTACTACAGATTTTATAGATTCAAAAGCAGAAATAATAAAAAACTCAGAATATATGATACTAGATTCAGATAGACCTGATATAGTTGAATATATAATAAAAACATTTAGTGGAAATACTAAATTTATATTAGACCCAGTATCAGCTGCTAAAGCAAAAAATATAAAGCATCTAATTAAATATTTCCATACTATAAAGCCAAATAGATATGAAGCTGAAATAATGTGTGGATTTAAAATTAAAGATGATGAAGATTTAAGAAAAGCAGGTAAATATTTTATAGATTTAGGAATAAAAAATGTATTTATAACACTAGATGAAGATGGAATATACTATAATAATGGTATAGAAGAAGGAAAAATAAAAGCTAATGATATACCTGTAGTTAATGTTACAGGTGCAGGTGATTCTTTTGTTGCAGGTATAGCTAATGGATATATGAATAACATCAATATAGTAGATACTGTAAAATATGCAATATCTATGTCAACAATAACTATATCTACAGAAGAAACAATACATCCAGATATGTCTCATGAATTAGTTAAAGAATATATGAACAAAATAAACTGGACAGAAGTAAAATATATTAAATAAAAATTTACTATATGGAAGAAATTATGTATAATATAATAAAGCTTATAGATTAATCTGAAATAGGTTAATTCATATAAATTAAAATTTGTCGTCAACATTAAAAAGACTGAAAGTATATACTTTCAGTCTTTTTTCTTTAAAACGCCCAGTTTCCATCCTTAAATACTTGAATTTCTTCATCCTCATGAGTTATACCTACTATGTTCATATCATTAGAACCTATCATGAAGTCAACATGAGTTAAACTACTGTTTATTCCGTATTTATCTAACTCTTCATCTTTTATATTGTTGCCGTCTTTTATACAAGTTTTGTAAGCCGAACCTATAGCAAAGTGGCAAGATGCATTTTCATCAAATAAAGTATTAAAGAACACTATATTTGTATCTGATATAGGCGATTTAAATGGAACTAAAGCAACCTCACCTAAATAGTGAGAACCTTCATCTGTATCAATAAGTTTTCTTAGTGTTTCAGCACCTTTTTCAGCAGTGAAATCAACTATTTTACCGTCTTTAAATGTTAAAGTGAAGTTATCTATTACATTACCACCGTACACTAAAGGCTTAGTACTATGAACTATACCATTAACTTTAAATTTATGAGGCATAGAGAAAACTTCTTCAGTTGGTATATTTGCATTAAAATCAATACCATTAGGGTCCTTAGATGCACCACTTAACCATATATGTCCTTCAGGTAACTCCATAGTTAAGTCAGTTTTAGAAGATTTGAATTTTAAAGTCTTGAAGTTCTTATTATTTAAGAAATCCATTCTTAACTTTAAATCAGCATTATGTTTTTTCCAAGCATCTACAGGATCTTCCTTATCTACTCTAGTACATTTAAATATAGCATCCCAAAGTTTATCGACAGCTTCATCAGTAGATACGTTAGGGAATACTTTAGTAGCCCAGGCTTCAGTTGGAATTGAAACTATACTCCATTTACATTTATCTGATAAAGTGTAAGAACGCCATTCTTTTAAAGCTACACCAGAAGCTTTTTGGAAGTTTGCAACTCTTTGAGGGTCAACATCTTTAAGTAAATCGGGATTTTGAGCATAAACAGTTAAGAACGCTCCACCTTCTTTTGCTATATCTACATATTGGTCAGATGTCCATTTAGGGAACTCATTAAATGTTTCATCTGGAGCATGCAAATATCTTAATAAAGTACATTCTTCATCAGACCACTCTATATGTACATTTTTAGCTCCTGCTTCATAAGCGTGCTTAACCACTTTTCTAACAAAATGAGCACATTCTATTGGAGATCTAACAAGTAAAGTTTGACCTTCTTGTATGTTTACGCCAACTTTAACTGCTAATTTTGCATATTTATCTAGATTTTTTTCAAATGACATAATCTAACCTCCTTGATATTGAATTTTTAATCATTTTTAAATCTAATTATATTTTAATACATATTAGTTATAAAAATACTTAATAAATAAAAATAAATGTTTATTTTTGTAATAATACTCTATATATTCATAGACTAATTAAATTAAATAAATGCAATAATAATTAAATATATAATTATTAAACCAATATAATAAAAATAAATAAAATGTATTAATAAATATTAAAATGTTGTAAAGTAGTATATTTTATCATAAAACATATACAAAAAATAGAAAAAGAATTTATAATATAATATAGACACATAAAGATATTCAATTAGGAGGAAGTAAATGGAGCTATATGATGCCATTTTTTATAGAAAATCGACTAGAAAATACTTTAATAAAAAAGTAAAAGATGATTTATTAGAAGAAGTTAAAAATGTATGTTCACAAATTAATTATTTAAATAAAGAATTAGATATAAAAGCCCATGTTGTAGAGAGAGGTCACTTAGTACATTTTTTAATGGGGAAAGATTGTAAGGTAAAAGCACCTCATTACATAATAGTAACATCTAATAAAGGAAATGATTATTTACAGAATATCGGATTTGCTATTGAGGAAGTAGTTTTAAAACTAACTACTTTGGGACTAGCTACATGTTGGTTAGAATGTAATATAAAAAGAGAAGATATTTTAGAATTTGTAGAATTATCAGACTCAGATGAAGAACAAAATGATATTATAATAGAATCAGAAGAAAAATACGAAGAGTCAGAAAAAGCAAATTTAGAACAGCCATATTCAATAATTGCATTTGGTTATCCAGAAGATAATGAAAAATTATTTAGGACTGATAAGGATGTAGATCGAAAGAGTATGAATCATGTTTGTAGAAAGCTAGATAAAAGTTTAGAAAAAATTGTAGAAGCACTTAGATGGGCACCATCTATGAAAAATTCTCAACCTTGGATATTATACAACAATTCAAATATGGTTCATTTATATGAAGAAAAACAAAAGAAAAATCTTAAAGATACAAATAAAATAAGTATGGGTATAGCTCTTAGACATTTTGATATAGCATGTAATAAATTTGAATTGGAAGTTGATTATTCTAAAATAGATGCTAAAAAAAGAATTGCAAAAGAGTATTATATAACTGCTACTTTAAAGCAATAAATATATTTAACCTTAAAATATATGTTGACATTAAAAGATAAAAGTGTGATAATTATACACAAAGATAGACTTTAAATTATCTCAGAGAGGATATAAAGTATATTTTCAAATAATAAAATTGTAATCAATAAAATCCTTAAAAGTAGTCCAGAGAGGCTAAAAAGGTTAAATATTTTATATTATTTAAACTTGTACTTACAACCTCTGACTGGATTTGTTAGAGGTTTTTAATATATAAATAAAAATATAATAAAGTCTTTTAAACTAGTCCAGAGAGGCTGGGAAAGATATCTGTGATAGATAAAATCCTTATACCTCATTTTGGTGTAAGGTTTTTTTTAGCAACGGATGTATACGCAGCGGGAGCAAGGATATATCGTTGGCGACATGAAATGCTTCTCCGACACGTCGCTTAAGCGAAGCGAATTTTTTACTTTAGCAACGAACGAAGTCGTTGGCGATATGAAATGTTTCGCCGACACAGTCGCTTAAGCATAGCGAATTTTTATAGGCTTTATTAAAGAGGGAGAGTTAACAATGGTAAATGGAAGAGAAAAACTAATAGTAGCAATAGATACAAATGAATTTGATAAAGCTAAAGAATTGATAGATAAGCTAGAGGATAGTGTAGATATATTTAAAGTAGGTTTAGAGCAATATGTAGCTACAAGAGGAAAAACAGTTGACTATTTAAACGAAAAAGGCAAGAAAATTTTCTTAGACCTTAAGTTTCACGATATACCAAATACAATGCAAAGTGCAGTAAGAGCAGCTGTAAGAGATAATGTATGGTTAATGACTATACATGTATCAGATATAGAAGGTATGAGACAGTGTGCTCAAGCGGCCAAAGAAGAAGCTGAGAAATTAGGTATAGAAAAACCAATAATAGTAGGTGTTACTGTTTTAACATCATTAAGTAATCAAGATTTACAAGATATAGGATGCAATATGACAACTGAAGAGCTAGCTATAAAAAGAGCTAAGTTAGCAAAAGAAGCAGGAATAGATGGAATAGTTTGTTCAGCACAAGAAGTAGACAAAATAGTTGAAGCTTGTGGTAAAGATTTCATTACAGTATGTCCAGGAATAAGACCAGCAAATTCTTCAGCAGGAGATCAAAAAAGAGTAGTTACTCCTAAGGATGCTATAAATAAAGGGGCTCATTACTTAGTAGTAGGAAGACCTATAACTAAAGCTGAAAACCCAAGTGAAGCGGCAGTTAATATAGTAAAAGAAATAGAATTATACAATATATCTGAATAATAATAAAGGGATAAAACTGGATGTTTTATCCCTTTATTATTATATTATCTCCTATAATTTGATCTTAGTCTCATGGTTGTATAAATATTTTCAGGAGTACAGTAAAATCTAGGGCTTATATATGGAGCAAATTTATTATACTCCATTGTAAACTTTGGAATACCAAATTCCTTAGGTGCGATTTCATCTACTCCAAAATAAATTACTATTCCTTCATCGGTTAAATAAAAAGCTTGATCTTCGGGAATATCTACAACTGCATCCTTGTAATATAATTCTTTATTTTGACTTATCTTGTAATTAACGTAATTAGTTATAACTTTTAAATAATCAACATTAGGGTTAAATACGCTACCAATAGTAAATTCATTTCCAGTTAGTAAATCAAAGTTATAATTGTTCAATTCATTATATTTAGGGCCTTCATTATCAATAAAAGCCATAAGACTAACTATAGTACTTAATATATGGTTTTTATTGAAAGTAACTGCATAATTTGTAACGACTTTATACTTTATTTGTTGTTTACTATTTTCAATGTTATCAGCATTTATTTGTTTTTCTTCATCTACCAATCCATTTTTAAATGTAAGTACATCAGAATTTATTGTTGAGTTTATATTGTTAAGTACATTTTGATTTACATTAAAATAAGTATTTTTAAAATTAAAGAAAGATGGATATTGTAGCGTGTAAGAAAATGTATCCCCTATTCCTGAATCTTCATTAAATTTTACATAGATAGAATTGTATAAGCAGTTGTCAGCTCTTTCATAATACTTCATAATAATTACCCCCATATTATAAAAAATCAATTAAAATATATTATGCTAAATTAGGAACATAGTTAACAAGTTTATAATATAAACTTATTTATAATATATAATTTTAGAACTCTTAAATAATTAACTTGTTTTGCTAGTTAAATATGATTATTGAAAATACTCAAATTTAACTAGCTATATTTTGATAGTAAAAAACTTTATATAGTAATTTCAATATGATTGACAAAATAACTAGCACAACAGATTAATTAATAACTAGGAATATAAAGTATATAAAATACCGAAAATATTAAGTAATTATATGGTATAATACATAGATTGATAGAATTAATTTAGGAGGAATTTAATGTTATTATTAGCAGATAAATGGAAAGACTACGAGCTTATAGATATGGGTAACGGAGAAAAATTAGAGCGTTGGGGAGATATAGTGTTAAGAAGACCAGACCCTCAAGTTATGTGGCCTATACCAAATGAAAGTGGATTATGGAAAAATCCTCATGGACACTACCACAGAAGTAATAGAGGTGGAGGTCAATGGGAACATAAAAAGAAATATCCAGAAAGATGGACAATTAGCTATAAAAATTTAAAGTTTAATATAAGTCCAACAGGATTTAAACATACGGGGCTATTCCCAGAACAAGCGGCAAACTGGGATTGGGCAATGGATAAAATAGAAAATGCTAAAAGACCTATAAAAGTATTAAATCTTTTTGCATACACTGGTGGTGCTACAGTGGCTTGTGCAGCGGCAGGAGCAGAAGTGTGCCATGTAGATGCATCTAAAGGTATGGTAACGTGGGCGAAGGAAAATTTACATACATCAGGATTAGGAGATAGAAAAGTAAGATTTATAGTTGATGATGTTGTTAAATTTGTTGAAAGAGAGATAAGAAGAGGGAATAAATACGATGCTATAATAATGGATCCACCTTCTTACGGAAGAGGACCAAAAGGTGAAGTTTGGCAAATAGAAGAGAAATTATACGGTTTAGTTGAATTATGTACAAAGGTACTATCAGATGAACCTTTATTCTTTTTAATAAACTCATACACTACTGGATTATCTCCAATAATACTTGAGCATATATTAGATGCTACTGTAGCTAAAAAGGCTAAAGGTGGAAAAATATATGGTGGAGAGATTGGTATACCAACATCTAGAGATGGAAAAGTACTTCCGTGTGGTATATTTGGAAGATGGGAGTCTAAATAATGATTAAAGTCATATTTGAAGATAATCATCTTTTAGTTGTAGAAAAGCCTGTAAATATACTTTCTCAAGGTGATGATACTAATGATAAAGATATGGTCAATTTACTTAAACAGTATGTAAAAGAAAAGTACAATAAACCAGGTAATGTATATATTGGTTTAGTTCACAGGTTAGATAGACCTGTAGGTGGAATTATGGTCTTTGCAAAGACTTCTAAAGCTGCATCTAGACTATCTGACCAAGTTAGGACTAAAACATTTAAAAAGACTTATAGAGCGGTTATACATGGTGATATGAATAAAAAAGAAGATACTCTTAAAGATTATCTTTATAAGAATAAAAAGACTAACATGGTGAGTGTAGTTAATAAAGACCATAAAGAAGCTAAAAATGCAGAGTTAAGTTACAAGACTTTAGATAGAAAAGATGGATTTAGCCTTGTTGAAATAGATTTAAAAACAGGAAGACCGCACCAAATAAGAGTTCAATTTGCAAGTAGAAAGCATCCTTTATTTGGAGATCAGAGATATGGGCAAAATGTTAATAAAGTTGGTCAACAAATATCACTATGGTCTTATAAACTAGAAATAATACATCCTACAACTAAAGAAAAAATGGAGTTCACATGTGAACCACCACAAGAGTATCCATGGAATTTATTTTAATAATTAAGAGGAATTAATATGGATAAATATATAGGATTTTATATAGATAAGCCTATTGGTAATAATATATTTTCATATGAAGAGCGAGAAAATAAAAAAATATATGTACCAAAACTTATAGAAGGAACTTTAGATGATGTTTTAGTTGGAGAAGAAATAGTATTCAATGAAATTGATGAAGATATTGAAATAAAAGCTAAGGGACTTAAGAATATGGTTATATATAAGTATCAAGATAAAGATGTATATATATTTGATAATCATAACCATGCCTTTTATTTCTGGATAAAAAGCTTGAACAAAGGAAACTTTACTAAAGGGTGTAAATTAGTTCATGTAGATCAACACAAAGATACAAGAGAGCCACAAAATTATAATGTAGACATAGATAATATTGATGATGTATTTAGATATACAAATGAAATTTTAAATGTAGGAAGTTTTATAAAACCTGCATTAAAACATAATATATTTTCTGAGGTAATTATAATAGATAGTTCTTATTGTTTTAATTTAGAAATAGAAGAAGAATTTGTGCTAGATATAGATTTAGACATATTTTCTAAAGATATGGACTATATACCTCATAATTTAAAAGTTTCAAAAATAAAAAAGTTAATAAAAAGAGCTAAAGTAATAACAATAGCATCTAGTCCATTTTTTATAGACCAAGACTATGCTATAAAAGTATTAAAAGAATTATTTAATTATGATATAATAGAATAGTTAAATTAACGTATTTACAATAAATACATAATTAATTTTAATATAAAAAGATATTAAATATAACTAGGAGGATAAAGGTATGAGTTTATATACTGAATGGAGAAATTTAAGTGATAATCATGAAAGCCAAGAAGCAGAAATTAAGTTTTGGGAAGAATACTTAAAAGCAGAAGCTTCAATATACAATGAATTATTAAACAACAAACAAGAAGTAATAGAAGGTAAAGTTAGTGAATTAGCTGCTAAATATAATGTTTCTGTTGAATACTTCATGGGATTCGTAGATGGAATAAGTGAAAGTTTAAAAGAAGACATAGATTTAGAAACTATAGAAGCTGATGGTACTATAAAATTAGATATAGACTTCGAAAAATTATACTATAACATGGTAGTTGTAGAAGCTCACTGGTTATATAACTTACCAGGTTGGGAAGCTATATTATCAGCTGATAAGAGAAAAGAATTACAAAAAGCATACAAGACTTCTAAGACAGTAGTTAAAGAAGAAAAAGTAGGAAGAAATGATGCTTGTCCATGTGGAAGTGGGAAAAAATACAAGAAGTGTTGTGGAAAATAAGGTAAGCTCATGTTTATTTTAAGATTTATTAATGATGATGATGACTTGTCAGTAAAGGAGTTCACATCTTTAACTGATTTAAAAGAGTATATAAATCAAAATAATCTAGAAAAAACTTGGTACCAAATAGAAGAAGTAAAGAAAGTAATACCAAATCTTAAAGAAAATTAAAAAATGGGGCTGTCGCACTAAAAAAATTATATACAATATGTTGTGCTAATTCAAATTATGCATAACTATATATTGTATTATTTACTCTTAATGCGACAGCTCCATTTTTTTATATTATGGTTTAAATAGATAGAGTTTCCTATCAATAATCACCAATTTTATACAATAAAATATTAAATAATTTATTATAGAAGTAACAAAAAAAAATCTCCAACATATCATATAGTAATATAACTATAGCTAGGAGGCAAGTTATGAAAATTGGTGATATAGTAACTAGAAAATCATACAATAAAGATATAATATTTAGAATAGTTGGATTTAGTATAGATAATAAAAATGAAAAGATAGCAATTTTAAAAGGTGTAGCATTCAGAGTAATAGCTGATGCATATTTAGAAGACTTAGAAATTGTAAAAATATCAGATATAAAACAGATATTAATAGATCCTGCAGTAGAAAATTTAATATACAAATCAGTTAGAAGTGCACAAGATAGAGAAAAAAAAATGAATAGAGCGGTGACAAAATTACAAGCAAATCCAAATGTTTATGGCATACCAGGAAAGGTATTACAAATAGATGGTGACAAGGAGTATTTAAAAATATGTTTAGATGTATATACTGAGCTTGGCATACCAGCAGTAGGTGTAGCTATACCTGAAGAAAATCAATACAAGGAAGTTATTGGACTTTTGGAAAAACATAATCCAGATATATTAGTTATAACTGGTCATGATGCTCTTACATCTAGAAAAGGAAATATTACAGATTTAAATAACTATAGAAATTCTTTAAATTTTATTAAAGCTGTAAAGCAAGCACGTAAATGGGAATCTAACTTAGATAATTTAGTTATATTCGCAGGGGCATGTCAATCAAACTATGAACAGCTAATAAGAGCTGGAGCTAATTATGCTAGTTCACCAGGAAGAATAATGATACATGCATTAGACCCAGTATTTGTGGTTGAAAAGATTGCCTGCTCAAGGATAGATACTGTAGTTCCTATAGAAGAAGTCATAGAACAAACTGTAACAGGTTTAAAGGGAATAGGAGGTTCTGAAACAAGAGGAAAATTTAGATGGGCTATGCCTAAATCTGTGCTATATTAAAGAAATAAATAATATGACAAATATGGTAAAAAAATATATTGACTTTTTTATTAAAAATATATAAAATAATTAGTTTAAACGTTTGACAAAAAAATCTATTTGTGATATTATGTAAACATACAAACGTTTAAAGAAGGTGATATTATGGCCACTGTTCAAACTCTAGATAAGATAAGGGAAAGTTTAGAGAGGCATTTAGGTAAAAAGATACTACTTAAAGCTAATAAGGGACGAAAACAGATCATTACAAAAAAGGGAATTCTAGAAAAAGTATATCCTAGTGTGTTTGTTGTAAAGTTAGATAGCGACAATGAAGGTTGTTCTAGAGTATCTTATAGCTACTCAGATTTACTAACCTCTAATGTGAAGTTACAAGTATTTAAAAATCAAGATAAATTACACGTAAGTTAAAAATTATACCTATCAAAAATAGGTGTAATTTTTTTTTTGCATATTAAATATAAATATAGTGTGATATTTATATTTAATATATGGGGAGGTTATTATGGAATTAATAAAAGATATAATAAAAGTAGATAACAGAATAGACTTTGGTAAATTTCAAACATTTATAGAAACAGAGGCAGTTGTGCCTGATAAGAAATCAGATGTATATGAGATAATAAAAACAGAAGGGTACATATCTTTAAAGAAAGTAGAACTTACAGAAGGGAAAGTAATTTGTAGAGGTAGCTTCAACTACAATGTAATATATATTACAGATGATAAAACAACAGTTTCAAATGTAGATGGTAAGATAGATATAAATGAGGTTATAGAAAAAGACAATATAGTTCCTGATATGGAATATATGTTATTCCCAGAGGTAGAGCATGTAGATTGCACTATAATGAATGAAAGAAAAATAAGAGTAGGAGCTCTTATGAATTTAAGAGGAAGTATATTTGACAAGCAAAGACTAGATATAGTAAAAGATGTTGCTCAAGTTGAAGGTGTTCAAAAGCATAGAAAAGAAATAAGTTATCAAGATATTGTAGGTATAGAAAAATCAGAAAGTGCAATAAGAGACACTATAACTATAAATACTGAAGAAGTTCAATCAATAATAAGTTTAAATCCATATTCTAAAGTAAAAGAAACTAGGGTATCTGATAATAAAGTTATAGTTGGGGGAGTAGTAGAAATAAATCCTTTAGCTTGTACATATGATGGGGAATTAGTTGAATTAGATAAGATAGGAATAGATTTCACACAATTTATAGAAGTTCCAGGGGCATGTGAAGGTATGACAGAAGAAACTTTATTATCTATGGGTGAATTCAATTATGTATTTAAACAAAATAATGAAAGTAATACTGGTTTACTAGAAGTAGATTGTACAGTTGAATGTAAAGTAAAAGTTACAGATGAAATAACAAGAGAGGTTTTACAAGATGCTTACTCTCCTGAGAAAATAATAAAATTCGATTATAGAACAATGGAAGTAAATAAAACAATAAACTCTGAAACAGAAGGTTTTGTTGTAAGAGAAACTATAAAAAATAGTAATGATGATATACAAGTAAAAGACATAGTAAGTGTTTGTCCATCTATATCTATAGAAAATTCTTATGTAGAAGGGGATAAGAGTATAATACAAGGTATAATAAAAGTTGATATATTATATGTTCCTGTAGAGGGTCTAAAGTCAGTTTATAGAATAAGTGAAGAAATACCATTTGAACATGATATAACAATAGATGACTTAACTGATACTTGTAATATATTTAATACAGTTTCTATAGAAAAATTAGATGTTGATTTAAATAGAGATGATATAGATTTATCAGTAAAAATAAAGAGATTTATAGAAGCTGTAGATAAAAAGACAGAAAGTTTTATAGTTAAGGGTGAAGACTTAGGAACATATGATTTATCTAAAGCTCCAAGTATAATAGTTTATATATGTAAAGAAGGAGATAATCTTTGGAATATAGCAAAAAAATACAACACAACAGAATCTGAAATAGCAGAATTAAATGAATTAAAAGCAGAAGAGCCATTAAAATCAGGTAAATGCTTAATTTTAGAAAAAAAAGTAGCAATGTGTGATTAATATGCATTTGTTTTATTAAAAAATTTATATGAGAACTATGATAAAGAAATCAAGTACTTATCATTAGAGGCTACTAAAATAAAATAATAGGGGATTATAGTCCACTATTATTTTATTTTTTGTAGTATAATATAAGTATTGAGCATTAAGCGTATTATAAATACTTAAGGAGGCTAAAGTGAGTTCAATAGAGTTAAAAAGCAGAGCTAAAATAAATTTATCAATAGATGTGCTAGGAGAAAGAGAAGATGGATATCATTTAGTCGAAATGATAATGCAGACAATAGATTTATATGACATTATAAAGATAAAAGAGATTGATATAGATGAAATAAATATAAAAAGCAATAGTTCAGACATTCCTTTAAATGAAAACAATATTGTTTATAAGGCAGCAAAATTATTGAAGGAGCAATTTAATGTAAAAAATGGTGTAGAAATATTTATAGAAAAAAATATTCCAGTAGCAGCAGGTATGGCTGGAGGAAGCAGTAATGCAGCCGCAGTTTTAGTAGGGCTTAATAAACTTTGGAATCTCAGTTTATCGGAAGCGAGGTTACAAGAAATAGGTCTTAAATTGGGTGCAGATGTTCCATTTTGTATATCGGGAAATGCAGCTTTAGCTCAAGGAATAGGGGAAGAATTAACTTATATAAAAGGATTACCTAAAGATACAATCATATTAGTTTGTAAACCTAACTTATTTGTATCAACAAAAGAAGTATATGAAGGGCTAGACTTACAAAACGTTAAAAATAGACCAGATAATAAATTATTGATAGAATATCTAAAAGAAGGGAATATAAATTTATTAGCAACAAATATGGTAAATGTACTTGAAACTGTAACAAGTAAAATGCATAAAGAGATAAAAGACATAGAAAATGTAATGTTAGATAACAATGCTTTAGGTTCTATGATGAGTGGGAGTGGGCCTACAGTTTTTGGATTATTTGATAAAGAGGAAGATGCATTAAGTGGAAAGGTAGAACTACTAAAGAAATATAACCAAGTTTATATTGTCAGAAGTAGTAAAAAAGGAGTTGAAGTTAATGGAGAATTTAACTAAGTTAAACTTAGATGAGTACAAACCACTAAGAGATGTTGTATTTGAGAATTTAAGGGAAGCAATAGTAGAAGGAAGATTAAAACCAGGACAAAGGCTTATGGAAGTTCAATTAGCTGAGCAATTAGGTGTAAGTAGAACACCAGTAAGGGAAGCTATAAGAAAATTAGAATTAGAGGGGCTAGTTGTTATGCTTCCAAGAAAAGGTGCTTATGTAGCTAATATGTCATTAAAAGATGTAATAGATGTACTAGAGATAAGAGCTAACTTAGAAGGTCTAGCGGCATCCCTTGCTGCTGAAAGAATAACAGATGAAGATATAAAAAAATTAGAATCGATAATAGAAGAATTTAAAGATAGTATAAATGAATCGAATATAGAAGCTCTATTAAGGAAAGATGTAGAGTTTCATGAATGTATATTTAAATCTACAAACAATAAAAAATTGCACCAATTAATAAACTCTTTATGGGAACAAGTTTATAGATTTAGAGTTACGTATATATCAGACTATGATTCTACTGTAAATATAATAGAAGAGCATAAGATGATACTAGATGCTATAAAAAGAAGAGATACTAAACTTGCTAAACAATATGCTATGGAGCATATTCAAAAGGCTGAGAATTTTATGATAGAAACAACAGCAAATAATAAAGAATTATAAAGAGAAAAATCATTGGATTAATTTAAAACAATTAAATTTACCCAATGATTTTTTTATATTAAATAATTATAAATTACGAAAAATTATGTATAAATAATAAATTAATAACAAATAATTTAACAAAAATATTTTATTGTTACACTAGACTAATATCGGTAAAAATATTTTTTTCATAAAAAGTTAGTGATTATATTTACCTTAACTAAATTTTTTATTAGCTAAACTCGTATAAATTAATTAAAAATGGAAATACTCAAAATAGTAATATTTTGAGGGGGATTTAATTATGGTTAATAAAATAAAAATAAGATTAAGTATATTAATATTAAGTTTAATTGCAATTATATCGATTATGACAATATCAATAAGCGGAGAAGTAAAAAAAATAAGCACTGCATCAGAAGATTATAAAGATAAACTTATAAGATTTCATGTAATAGCAAATAGTGATTCAGATGACGATCAAAATTTAAAATTAAAAGTAAGAGATGCTATTATAAATTATTTACAACCTAAATTATTAAAATCAGAGAGTATAGAAGAAAGTGAATCAATAATAAAAAAAGAATACGACGAGCTTGAAAAAATAAGTAAAAATATTATCTCAGAAAATGGATATGATTATGATGTAAAAGTAGGAATTGACTATAGCCAATTTCCGACTAAACAATATTCTAATGTAGTACTTCCAGCAGGTGAGTATAAAGCATTGAGAATAATAATAGGCGAAGGTAAAGGAAAAAATTGGTGGTGTGTTATGTTTCCTCCTTTATGCTTTGTAGATGAACAAAAAGGTATAATAGATAAAGATACAGATGATAAACTAAGAGAAGTATTAACTGAAGAAGAGTATGAGTTAATATCTCAAAAAACGAGTAACCAAATAAATAGAGTCCAAGTTAAATTTAAAATAGTCGAAATAATACAAAACATAATTAAATAAAAAGCTAAAGGAGTGACAACATTTATGGATAGGTGTTATAAGCTTAAAGTTTTAATAATAGTTTTAACTTGTGTGCTTATTCCTACAAGCCTAATATACTCAAATGAATTAGATACAGACTCTAATGCAAAGGCATCTTCTATTCAAGCTAAAACTGTTAAACAACAAAAAAGAGAAGTAATAAATATTACTAATGAAGAATTATTACTTTTATCTAAGCTAGTTACAGGAGAAGCTCGAGGAGAAAGTTATGAAGGACAAGTTGCTGTAGCTGCAGTAGTTATAAATAGAGTAAAAGACCCAAGATTTCCAAATACCATAAAGGATGTTATATATCAGAAAAATGCATTTTCTGTAGTTAAAGATGGATCTATAAATATGCAACCTACAGATTCAGCATATACTGCTGCACAAGATGCATTATATGGCAATGATCCAACCAATAAAGCAATCTATTTTTGGAATCCTGATATAGCTACATGTAACTGGATAAAGACGCTAAATCCATATATGAGGATAGGCAATCATGTATTTGCGAAATAGTTGAAAATATATACTTTAAATACTAATAAAGGTGCGTTTGCTCCTTTATTTTTTTGTTAAAATAAATTATAATAATCATTTAGATAACAAAATGCATATAATATTTGATATTAACAAATATTTGCAGAAAGGTGAGTATATTATGAGTAAAATAAATGTGGCTTTAATATTTGGTGGAAAATCTGGCGAACATGAAGTTTCACTGTTGTCAACAACGTCGATTTGTAAGCATATTAATAGAGATAAATATAACGTTTTTACTATAGGAATAACAAAAGAAGGAAGATGGATTTTTTATGATGGAAATGAAGAAAACATCCAAAATGGAAGTTGGGTTAATTTAGCCAATCAAAATGTTGATATAAACTTAATACCTTCAGGAAATAAAGAAGTTGGGTTAAAATTTGAAGACGGAAGAGTAGAAAAGATAGATGTATTATTCCCAGTGCTACATGGTCCATACGGAGAAGATGGTAAAATACAAGGATTATTTGAAATAAGCCAAATACCATACGTAGGGTGTGGGGTTTTAGCATCTAGTGTAGGTATGGATAAACTTATATGTAAAAAGGTATTCTCACAAATAGGATTACCACAAGTAGATTACACATATACAAATAAATGGGAATTTAATATAAATAAAGATCAAGAATTAAATAATATAGAGGAAAAATTAAGCTATCCTATATTTGTAAAACCAGCTAATCTAGGTTCAAGTGTAGGTATATCTAAAGCTACAAATAGAGAAGAGCTTCTAATTGGTATAGAAGAAGCTTTAAAATATGACTCAAGAATAGTTTTAGAAAAAGGTATAAATGCTAGAGAAATAGAAGTTGCTGTTATTGGAAATGAAGAGGTTAAAGCATCTATAGCAGGTGAAATAAAGCCAGCTAAAGATTTCTATGATTATGAAGATAAATATATAAATGGTACTTCAACTTATGATATACCAGCGAATATAAAAACAGAAGATATGGAATATATAAGAAGAATGGCAATAGAGGCATTTAAAGGAATCGACGGAAAAGGGCTTTCAAGAGTAGATTTCTTTATAGATAAAGATTCAGGTGAAATATTTATAAATGAAATAAATACATTACCAGGATTTACAAATATAAGTATGTATCCTAAAATGTTGGAAGCTACAGGTTTAGAGTATTCTAAACTTATAGACAGACTTATAGAGCTAGCACTAGATTCTAAAAAGTAAAGTAGGTGTTACAAATGAATAATAAGCCTATAGGTGTGTTTGATTCGGGACTAGGGGGTCTTACAGTATTAAAAGAAATAATGAAAATCACACCAAGTGAAAATATAGTTTATTTTGGAGATACAGCTAGGGTTCCTTATGGCCCTAGATCTAAAGAAACAATAATGAAATATACTTTTCAAGCTATAGATTTTTTAATTTCAAAAAATGTAAAAGCTATAGTAATAGCTTGTAATACAGCTACAGCAAGAGCGTTAAAAGAAGCAAATGAAAAGTATGATTTACCGATAATTGGAGTTATAGAAGCAGGTGCTAAAACTGCAGCATATACTACTAAGAATAAAATAGTTGGAGTTATAGGAACTGATGGAACTATAAGATCTAAAGCATATAATATAGAAATTGCTAAAATAGATCCAGATATAAAAATAATAGATAAAGCATGCCCTTTATTTGTTCCTATAGTAGAAGAAGGATGGGCAAATACCGAGATAGCATCATTAACGGCAAAAAGATATTTAGAAGAGTTAATGAATAACGGTATAGATTCTTTAGTATTAGGATGTACACATTATCCATTGTTAAAGAGTACAATCGGAGAAATTGTTGGAGAAAATGTTAAGTTAGTAAATCCTGCAAAAGAAACTGCAAAAGATTTAAAGCAAATACTAGAAAATAATGATATGCTTAGAGAAGATATTGAAGAAGAGCCTAGGTATGAGTATTATGTATCTGATATACCAGAAAAATTTGCTGCTATTGCAGAAGAATTTTTAAAGAAAGAAATAGATGATATAAAAAACGTAAAAATATAATAATATTAATTACAAGTATAAACTTTGAGCAATAGCTTAAAGTTTATACTTATTTAGGAGAGGATTTATTTTGGAGGCAAAATTAAAGATACTTACAAAGCAATATGATGAAACTGGAACAGTAGACACCATAGAGGTAAACACTACAGGAAAAATATTTGAAAAAAACAAAGATACATATGTAGTTTATGAAGAAAGTGAAGAAGGCCAAAAAGTAACAACTACAGTAAGAATATCTGATGATGAAGTTTCTATAAAAAGGTTTGGAAATATAAACTCTTTAATGGTATTTAAAGAAAAACATAAGCATCTGACAAAATATAGAACAAATCAAGGTCTATTTATAATAGAAACAGAAACTACTAAATTAGTAGTTGATAAAAGTGAAAAAAATTATATAAAATTAAATATAGAATATAATATAAATATATTAGATTTATTTAAAGGAAAAAATGAAATAAATATATTAATAGGGTATAATATATAATACAGTTTATAAATTTTATAGAAGGTAGTTAAAATACTACCTTTTATTTAATTTATTTGGTATTATAATAGTTATATTAAAGTTTGTATATTTTAAAAATTTATACAAGGGATTATAGTTTTTTTATAGAAAACTATAGATACGAGTTATAAAAAAACTAAATGTAAGAGGTATAAGTATGGTTTTTGAAAAAGTGCTAAGCACTATAAATAAACATAACTTAATAGAGTCAGGAGATAAAATTGTTATAGGAATATCTGGAGGTCCAGATTCTGTTTGCCTATTGCACATATTAAGTAGACTTAAGGATAAACTAGATATAGAATTATATGCAGCCCATTTGAATCATCAAATAAGGGGAATAGAAGCACAAAAAGATGCTTTATACGTTTCAGATATATGCGATAAAATGGGAATAACTTATTTTATAAAATCTATAGATGTTCCTAAATATTGTAAAGATAATAGTATGTCGATAGAAGAAGGGGCAAGAAAACTTAGATATGAAATGTTTGATGAGATAAAGCAAAAAACGAGCTCAAATAAAATTGCGATTGGGCACAATCTAAATGACCAAGCGGAAACGGTTTTAATGAGAATTATGAGGGGAACAGGACTTCAAGGTCTTAGAGGCATAGAATATGCTAGAGAAAATGGTGTAATTAGACCCCTTCTAGATATAGAAAGAAAAGATATAGAAAAATATTGTGAAGTACATAATTTAAATCCTAGAATAGACGAAAGTAATTTAGAAAATATTTATACTAGAAATAAAATTAGATTAGAATTAATACCATATATGGCGGATAATTTTAATACTAATTTAATAGAATCTATAGTAAGGATGAGTAATAGTTTAAGAAGTGATAGTGACTATATTGAATCTGAAGCTGAATCTAAGTTTAAAAATATATGCAAAGTTACTTCTGATACAGTAAACATAAAAATAAATGATTTTAGTAAGTTACATAATGCGATAAAGGCAAGAATTTTAAGAAAAGGAATAAAATCTATTTTAGGTGATACGAATTTTATAGACCAAAAACACATAGAAGATGTAATGGAACTTGAAAGTGAATCTAAAATTAATAAGATGTTAACTCTTCCAAGAGGTGTATTTGTATATAGAAAGCAAGATTGTATAACATTGACTACTACAGAAATAGTTACTGAAGAGATAGATTTCCTATATAATATACCTAACAATGGATTTGTTAAGATAAAAGAAGCAAATACTATAATTGAAACCCAAACAATGACTATAGATAGATATAAAAATGGAAAAGTAGACAAAATGTCTAAAGGGTTTGATTTAAACAAAATAAAAGGGGGTATGGTTGTACGTAGTAGACAGCAAGGTGATAAGATAAAACTTGCTGGAGGGTCTAAAAAAATTAAAGATCTATTTATAGACTTAAAAATACCTAGAGAAGAAAGATGTAAAGTACCTGTAATAGCTGATGAACAAGGTATATTACAAGTTGGCCAATATAAGTCTAGTGAAAATTATAAAATAGATGAGAAAACAAAAGAAGTCTTAAAGGTTACCTTTAAGAAACTATAGAATAAAAACAACGTATGAAAGGAGGGCTTCTTTTGAATAAATTTTTCAAAGGAATAGGTTTCTACCTAGTAATTTTTATAATAATTGTAGGTATAGTTCAAATTTCAGGAAAACCTACACAGAGAGTGGAAACTATAGAATTTTCAAAAGTATATAGAGAATTAACAAATGAAAATATATCGCGACTATATTTTGTAAGTGATACAGCAGTAGAAGGTACTATAAAGGATTCAAATACTAAATTTAGATCTTATGTACCTAAAGAGATAATGGGAGATACTCTTTCAAAAGAGGTACTAGATCAAGCTAAGGAAGGTAAAATTGTCTTTGGTGGAGAGGCTAAACCATCTACACCTTGGTTTGTAGAATTATTACCTACTTTATTATTAATATTCTTTATGGTAATACTTTGGTTTGTATTTATGAATCAGTCTCAAGGTGGAGGCGGAAGAGTTATGAACTTTGGAAAGTCAAAAGCTAAGGTTCATAAGGATGATGAAAAAACAAGAGTAACATTTAAGGAAGTTGCAGGATTAAATGAAGAGAAGGAAGATTTACAAGAAGTTGTTGATTTCTTAAAGAATCCTAAAAAATATATAGAACTAGGGGCTAGAATACCAAAAGGTATACTTATGGTAGGACCTCCTGGTACAGGTAAAACTTATTTATCAAGGGCTGTAGCTGGGGAAGCTGGAGTACCATTTTTCAGTATAAGTGGTTCTGATTTCGTTGAAATGTTTGTTGGGGTTGGAGCATCTAGAGTTAGAGATTTATTTGAACAAGCTAAGAAAAATGCACCAGCAATAATATTCATAGATGAAATAGATGCTGTTGGTAGAAAAAGAGGTGCAGGTCTTGGCGGAGGACATGATGAAAGAGAACAAACTCTGAATCAGTTACTAGTTGAGATGGATGGTTTCGGTGTAAATCAAGGTATAATAATAATGGCTGCTACAAACAGACCTGATATATTAGACCCAGCTTTACTTAGACCAGGAAGATTTGATAGACAAATCGTTGTAGGAGCACCAGATGTAAAAGGTAGGGAAGCAATATTTAAAGTGCATTCTAAGAATAAGCCTTTAGCAGATGATGTAAAAATAGAAGTATTAGCAAGAAGAACACCTGGATTTACTCCAGCTGATATAGAAAACTTAATGAATGAGGCAGCTATACTTACTGCTAGAAAAAGAGAAAAGAAAATTCATATGGAAACTATAGAAGAAGCTATAACTAAAGTTATAGCAGGTGTAGCTAAAAAATCTAGAGTTATAAGTGAACCTGAAAGAAAGCTTACTGCTTACCATGAAGCAGGGCATGCAGTTTGTGCACATGTACTACCTAATGTAAGTCCAGTACACCAAGTTACAATAGTTCTAAGAGGAAGAGCTGGAGGATTTACTATGCAACTTCCTGTTGAAGATAAGTTCTATGCAACTAAAAATGAAATGAAAGAAAATATAGTTGTATTACTTGGTGGTAGAGTAGCTGAAGAATTAACTTTAGATGATATATCTACAGGAGCATCAAATGACTTGGAAAGAGTTTCAGCTACTGCTAGAAATATGGTTACTAAATATGGTATGAGTTCTAAATTAGGTCCTATGACATTTGGAGATTCAGATGATGAAGTATTCTTAGGAAATAGCTTTGCAAGTAAGAAGAATTATTCTGAAGAAGTAGCTTATGAAATAGATAAGGAAATAGGAAGAATAGTTGATGAATCATACAAGAAAACTAAAAAGATTCTACAAGATAATATGGATAGATTAGAATACGTAGCTAAAGCATTATTAGTATATGAAACACTAGATGCAGATCAATTTTTAAAAGCATTTAACAAAGAATTACCATTAGATGTTTTAGAAAATGAAAAAGATGATAAAACAAATAATAGCGAAGTATTTGAAAAGAAAGAAACTTTATCTAGAGAATTGCAATTAGATATGGATTTAAGTAGAAGAGATGAGTCTTCTCAGAAAAAAATAGATAAAGATGAGAATAAATAATAAAAAAGAGCCTAAAGGGCTCTTTTTTATATATAGATAATTTATATATAAATATTATTAATTATATAGTTAATTTCAAAATATATATTATTAAAAATATAGTTTTTATTGCTTAGAGATACAAATCAAAGACTATGGACTAACTTTTGTAAATATAATGTATTATTTATAATAATTAATCTGTTGTTCTAGTTATTTTACTAAACACATTGAAATTACTACATAAAGTTTTTTAACTATGAAAATATAGATTACTGGACTCTAGTATTTTCAATAATAATATTTAACTAGCACAACGAGTTAATTACTAATATTGAATAGAGGTGGAATATGAGAGATAAAATAATAAAAGTTATACTTGATAGTAAAGATTATTCTATTTCAGTAGAAGAATTATCTAAAAAGTTAGGTGTATCTATTTCTGAAATATGGAAGCATATGAAAGCTCTAAAAGAAGAAGGATATAATATTGAATTTGTAAATAGAAAAGGGTATAGATTAATAGAAGTTCAAGAGGACTTGCTAACATATCAAAATATTTCTAATAAACTAGAAACTAAGATTATTGGAAATAATATAGTTCATTTTGAAACTATAGATTCTACTAATAACTATGCCAAAAAAGTAGCTTCACAGGAATTAGAGGGAACCGTGATTATTAGCGAGGAGCAAACAAAGGGAAAAGGAAGAATAGGTAGACCGTGGCATTCTAAATCTAAAGAAGGAATTTGGATGAGTATTATATTGAAACCAAATATGATACCTCAAAAAGCACCTTTTATAACTTTAATAGCTGGAGCTAGTATAGTTAAAGCTTTAAATGATCTAGGAGTAGAAACAACTATAAAATGGCCAAATGATATTATAATAAATAATAAGAAGATGGCAGGTATTCTTACTGAATTATCAGCAGAAATCGAGAGAATAAATTATATTGTCTTAGGAATAGGCATAAACGTTAAAACTATGGAGTTTTCCCAGGAAATATCTGAAATTGCGACTTCATTATATAAAGAAGGTTATACAATATCTAGAGTTGATATAATAAGAAAGATATTAAAAGAGTTCGAATATTTATACCTAAAGTACATAAATGAAGGTTCAAAAGAGGAAACACTAGATATATGTAGGCAATATTCTTCTATTATAGGTAAAAATGTATACTTGATTAAAGATGAAGAAAAAGAGCTTGTTAGATGTTTAGATATAAATCAAGAGGGTAATTTATTAGTACAAACTAAAGATAATATAATAAGAGAAATTATATCAGGAGAAGTGTCTATAAGAGGAGTAAAGGGATACGTTTAAATAGATATTAATCTTTTAGGATCTTTAGATATATAGGTTGTAGAAAAAAAGCATAATAAATTCTATAAAAAGTGAGGATTACATAGGAGAAATACCATCATATAAAGATATAGCTTGTAATCAAGAATTATTGACAATGTAAATTACTATTGATACAATTGTTTTATTGTAGCAGGTATCTAATTTTTTAGAGCTTGACTTTGCTATATCAAAAATAAAATTTAGAAGTCCGGCATCTTTTATGAGCTGGAACGGAGGTGTATCTTTATGATGAATTTAGAATCATCAAAAGTAGAAGTTGTGATGGACTCACCAAAACACTTAAAGATTAAATCAATAAAAAGAAAAAAAACTGATGTTAGAAAGATGGCTATAATAGGGGTACTAGCATCAATTTCTATTATGTTATCTATGACACCTTTAGGATTTATTCCTATAGGACCAACTAATGCAACAATAATGCACATACCTGTGATTATAGGTGCAATATTAGAAGGACCTTTAGTTGGTATTATCGTAGGATTTATATTTGGAGGTACGAGTTTACTAAGAGCTCTTACTATGCCTACAATAACTTCTTTTGTACTTATAAATCCATTAGTATCTATATTGCCAAGGATACTTATAGGTGTAGTGGCTTACTATGTTTATAAGCTTACTGTTAAATTTACCAAGAATGTTTTTGTATCTGGATGGATAACAGGAGTTATAGGATCTTTAGTTAATACAATAGGTGTACTAGGGATGATATACATACTGTATGGAGCTAGATATGCTGAGGCTTTAGGAGAAAGTGCATCAGCAGCAAAAACTTTAATATTAACGTTAATAGCAACAAACGGAATACCAGAAGCTATTGTTGGAGGTTTTGTTGTATCAGCCGTTTGTATAGTTTTTAATAAAAGGAAAAAATAGAAGGAAGGTTAATTATATATGCTTTTAGTATTCGACGTTGGAAATACCAATATGGTTTTAGGTTTATATAAAGATAAAGAGCTTATAAAATATTGGAGAATAACTACGGATAAATATAAAACATCTGATGAATATGGGATTTTAATAAGTAACTTATTCCAATATGAAAAAATAGATATAAATTCTGTAGAAGATGTTATAATATCATCTGTAGTTCCTGATGTTATGCATTCTCTTGAAAACTTTTGTAAAAAGTACTGTAAAAAACAACCTAAAGTTGTAGGACCAGGTATAAAGACTGGATTAAATATAAAATATGATAACCCTAAACAAGTTGGAGCTGATAGAATAGTTAATGCAGTTGCATGTGTTGAAAAATATGGTACACCTGTTATAGTGGTTGATTTTGGTACAGCCACTACATTCTGTGCTATAACAAATAATGCAGAATATTTAGGTGGAACTATAGCACCAGGTATAAAAATATCTAGTGAAGCATTATTCCAAAGAGCTTCTAAACTACCTAGAGTTGAACTTGTTAAGCCAGGTACAGTTACATGTAAGAATACAGTATCAGCTATGCAAGCTGGTATAATATATGGCTATGTTGGGTTAGTTGAAAAAATAATAGATATGATGAAGAAAGAGTTAAATCAAGAAAATGTTAAAGTTATAGCTACAGGTGGATTATCTACTCTTATTGCTTCGGAAACTAAAAGTATAGATCATGTAGATAGATTTTTAACTTTAGATGGTTTAAGAATTTTACACGAAAAGAATAAAGAATAGAATATGGGAATTGGGTAATATAAATCCAATTCCTTTTTTAAATATTAATAAATTTTAAATTTAGGAGGAGACAAAAATGAAAATAGGCAACGTAAATTTAGATAATAGAGTTTTTTTATCACCTATGGCTGGAGTAACAGATCTTCCATTTAGATTAATTTGTAAAGAACAAGATTGTGGAATGTTATATACAGAAATGGTTAATTCAAAAGCTTTATGTTATGATGACAAAAACACTAAAAAAATGTTAAATATAGAGTATGAAGAACATCCTGTTGCAATACAAATATTTGGATCAGACCCAGAATATATGGGTGGAGCTGCAAAAATATTAAATTCTTATCCTAATGAAATACTAGATATAAATATGGGATGTCCAGCACCTAAGGTTGTAAAAAATGGTGATGGATCTGCTCTTTTAAAAAATCCTGACTTAGCAGCAAAAGTTTTAAGAGCTGTAGTAGAGAATTCAGAGAAACCAGTTACTCTTAAAATAAGAAAAGGTTGGGATGATACATGTATAAATGCAGTGGAAATTGCTAAAATTGCAGAAGATTGTGGGATAAGTGCAATAGCTATACATGGTAGAACAAGAGAGCAATACTATTCAGGTAAGGCAGACTGGGATATAATAAGACAAGTTAAAGAAAATGTAAGTATTCCTGTTATAGGAAATGGAGATGTATTCGAAGTTGAAGATGCAATAAATATGTTAAATCAAACTAATTGTGATGCTATAATGATAGGTAGGGGAGCACAAGGAAATCCTTGGATATTTAAAAGGATAAACCACTATATGCAAACTGGTGAAATATTACCAGAGCCTACATTGGAAGAAAAAATAGAGACTGCTATGAAGCATTTAAAACTAGCAGTAGAGGAACATGGAGAATATGTTGCAGTAAGAGAAATGAGAAAACACATTGCGTGGTATTTAAAAGGTCTTAGAAATTCAGCTAGAGTTAGAGATGAAATAAATAAAATTGAAAGTTATGAAGAGGTAGTTAACAAGCTAAAAAGCTATATGCAAGACTGCTTGACATTAGAATAATAGTAATCTATAATATACCGCATAAATTAAAACAAAATATGTAATAATCTAAATAAGTTTTGGGAGAAATCCCAAATACATAGTGAAGGAGTTGTAGGGGTTATGGAAGAAAAAAAGGAAATACTTTTAACTCAAGAAGGATATCAAAAATTAGAAGATGAATTAGAAATATTAAAAACTGTAAGAAGAAGAGAAGTTGCTGATAGAATAAAGGTTGCTATATCTTTTGGAGATATATCAGAGAATGCTGAGTATGATGAAGCTAAAAATGAACAAGCTCAAGTTGAAGAAAGAATAATAAAATTAGAATCAATGATAAGAAGAGCAGTTATCATAGATGAAAGTAAAATAGATTCAAATGTTGTAACAATAGGTTCAATAGTTAAAGTAAATGATATAGATTTTGAAGAAGAGGTTGAATACACTATAGTTGGTTCAGCAGAAGCAGATCCATATGAAGGGAAAATATCAAATGAATCTCCAGTAGGAAAAGCTCTTCTAGGAAGAACTATAGGAGATGTAGTAGATGTTCAAGTTCCAGATGGAGTGGCTAAATTTGAAATATTAGAAATAAGAAGATAATAAAACAAGGAGGCAAGTCTATGAATAACGATCAAATAAATAATGATCAACTTCAAGAAGATCTTACAGAAGTACTTAGAGTAAGAAGAGATAAGTTAGCTAAATTACAAGAAATGGGAAGAGACCCTTTTAAAGTTAGTAGATATGATAGAACTAGCAATTCTACAGAGATAAAAGGAAACTTTGAAGAGTTCGAAGGTAAAATAGTAAAAATAGCTGGTCGTATAATGAGCAAAAGAATTCAAGGCAAAGCTGGATTTATAGATATACAAGATCAAAATGGAAGAATCCAATGTTATGTTAGACTAGATAGAATAGGTGAGGAAGAATACTCTATATTCTCTACATATGATATAGGAGATATAATTGGTGTTGAAGGTGAAGTATTCAAGACTAAGAAAGAAGAAATATCTGTAAAGGCTAATGAAGTAGTTTTATTATCTAAATCGCTTCAGGTTTTACCAGAAAAATATCATGGATTAAAAGACCAAGATTTAAGATATAGACAAAGATATGTAGACTTAATAGTTAATCCAGAGGTTAAGGATGCATTCTTAACAAGAACTAAAGCATTAAAAGCACTAAGATCATACTTAGACGAAAGAGGATTCTTAGAAGTTGAAACTCCTATATTAAACACTATAGCTGGTGGAGCAAATGCTAGACCATTCGTTACTCATCACAATACATTAGATATACCAATGTATATGAGAATAGCTAACGAATTATACTTAAAGAGACTTATAGTTGGTGGATTTGATAAAGTATATGAAATGGGTAGAATGTTCAGAAATGAAGGTATGTCTATAAAGCATAACCCAGAGTATACAGCTATAGAATTATACCAAGCTTACGCAGATTACACAGATATGATGGAAATAACTGAAAATGTTATAGCTCATATGGCTGAAGCTGCTACAGGAAGTATGAAAATAAACTACCAAGGAACAGAAATAGACTTTACACCTCCATGGAGAAGAATGACTATGGAAGAGTGCGTTAAGGAATACACTGGAGTAGATTTTTCAACTATAAACACAGATGAAGAAGCTTTAGCAATAGCTAAAGAAAAAGGAATAGAGATAACTCCTGGAATGAGAAGAGGAGAGGTTATAAATGCATTCTTCGAAGAATTTGGTGAAGATAAGTTAATCCAACCTACATTTATAACGCATCATCCAGTTGAGGTATCGCCTCTTGCTAAGAGAAATGTAGAAGACCCAAGAAGAACAGATAGATTTGAAGCTTTCGCAAATAAATGGGAATTAGCTAATGCATTCTCTGAGTTAAACGATCCAATAGACCAAAAAGGAAGATTTATGGATCAAATGAGAAAGAAAGAATTAGGTGATGATGAAGCTTGTGATATGGATGAAGATTTCATAAATGCTTTAGAAGTTGGTTTACCTCCTACAGGTGGGCTTGGAATAGGTATAGATAGAGTGATGATGTTATTAACTAACTCTCCATCTATAAGAGATGTTATATTATTCCCTACAATGAAACCTATAGAAAATAATCAAAATAAAATAGAAGAATAATATTTATATAAAAGGGTTGTGTATGATTTGTAATCAATGCACAGCCCTTTTTATATAAATATAAAAATATAATTTTTAAATTACAATTAATAATATAAAATATAAATTATAGAGTATTATGATTTATGTATATAGTAATCGAACTTATAAAAGTGTGTGAATGTAATCTATAGCTATTTTACAAGTTCTAAGATAAATGTTGATTTGATATACATTACGTACATTCATTATTAAGTTCAATTACTATAAATAAAAAAGTAAATTTAATACTTGGTTTTAGATGCATTTAATTATTATATTTTTAACAACTTAAATTAATCTGTTGTGCTAGTTATTGTACTAAGTATATTGAAATTACTATATAAAGATTATTAACTATCAAAATATAGACAATTAAATTATTTTCAATAATCATATTTAACTTGTTAAAAATAGTATATTTGGATTTTATAATATTGTGTTTATTAATATATATTGCTTTTGTTATAAGTTATAAATATAAAAGAATAGATTAATTTTATTAGATAACTTTTGAAAGTTTAATTGAAAAATAAAGTTATTTTTAGTATAAAATTTAAGTTTAAGGTGAAAAATATAAACACTAAACTTCAGTAAAGTATATAAAAAAATGTAAATAAAGCAATTTTTGTGAAAAAAATTAGATTAAAGTATAGCATTATAGAATTATAAAAAGAAATTTTTATGAAGGAAATAGGAATAATCTTTAAGAATATTAACTAAAATATTAATTGGGGGAAGGTACTATGAGCCAAATAATTAATTGGATATGTTTAATAAGTGTTATTTTATTGGTGCTAGATGTCATGATTTATTTTTGTAATGATGCTATAAAAATTTATAATAAGTCTTACAATAAATCAACGAGAATGAAAACTAAACCAGCTGGAAAAACAAGAGCTTACGCATATGAAGATAAAATTGCAAAATAAAAATATAAAAAAAGTTTAAAAAAAGTATTGACTCTATAAAAATGAAATGGTATAGTTATACTTGTTCTTAAGAAAAGAGCAAAACAAAATAAAATAGCTAAAAAAATAAGTTGACAAAGAAAAGTAACTTTGGTAAACTTAAGAAGTTGAAATAAGAACTTTGAAAATTAAACAGTAGGTTAATTTATAGAATTACAACTAACAAACCAAGCCAGATATTCAGATTAGATTTATCTGAGCAGGTAATCAAA
>CALFLM010000012.1 GCA_937880075.1 uncultured Romboutsia sp.
TATATGTATCAAAATGGTTATCAAGTTCATCACATATACTTTTTAATATTTTTATATTATCTTCTACTACTAATATCTTCATAATCCTCTCCATTTTTTGTACTTTATTTAATATAAATTATACAATATAATTATTTATTTTAAATAAAAAATTCTAGAATATAAATGCTACTTTTTTTCGCAACCTATATTCTAGAAACTTTATTTTTTAATATTTTATTATACTAGATTAATTTAATTTGTAATTATTAATTATTTTTACGAAATTTTCTATATTAAACTCTGTATTATCATCAGCATTATATATAGCTTGATGATAATACCAATTCGCAAAATTTGGGTCAGCTAAAGTAGCATTAATTTTTTCAAAGTCTAAATCATTTTGTTTTAAATTATTCTCTATATCCAAAGTTATCACCCCTTTAAATTATATTTAGTATTAGTAATATATCTATGATTTATTCATATCCACCTTGCATATTGATTTAATACTAACCACTTATACTTGCTTTATGTAATTTAAGGTCTATATTTATATTTGCTTTTTCTTTTATATCGTCATAACTATACCCTAGTAACTCAATACTTTTTGTATTTTCTAATGCCTTTATTTCCATCTTTATATCTTCTGATGGTTTTAATATATTATAAGAACTTATACTATCTACCATAATATATTTCCCATCTTTATCTAACTGTCCTATTTTTATCGTTATATTACCTAATTGTTTTCTAGATGTATTTTTTATATCCAATGCATAGGTATCTATTTCACTAGAATTTTTAACTTTATATATTTCAGAAGTAGTTAAAACTTCATATTCTTTACTATCTTTTAAAGTTTCTTCATTTTTATTTATAACTATACTATCATCTTTTAAGTTAACCATAACTTCTTTATCTAAAGTATGATACTCATAAGACACTATATTTATGCTTTTAACTTTATCATCATTGAAAAAACTTATCTCTGATGATTCATTTGGATTTAAAGTTAAATCTAAAAATACCTGAGATTTTTCTACTATATTATCTTTATTATTTACCTCTTCATAAGTTATTAATATATTGTATATACTAAAATCTGAAATATTTTTAATAACTTTAGATAAATTTATTTCATTATCTAAACTATCATCACTATTATTTTCTACATCTTTTATTGACAATACTTTTGCGTTATCATTATTTATATTTGTACTATAATATAATTTTTCATCATCATAAATATCCTTAGATTTACAAGATGCCAACATTAATATGTTTACAATTAATAATATTAAAATAAAGAATACTCTCTTAGGAAATTTATTCATACTGTAAACACCTCACTTCTTACTATATTTATAGTAAATTTTTATACTCTTTCATAAAATCTTTTAAAGCTTGGGTAATTATTTCTTGCTTACTAAACTCTGAATTACTGCATAATCTTTCAAAGTCCTCCCAAGTCTTTTTATCTACTTTTATGGTTGTACTTTTTAATGAATCTAGATCGGTATCTTCTATTTTTATATCTTTTTTATTTGTCTTTGATTTAATTTTCATAGATTTTAGATCTTTGACCTCCATGTACCAGTCATAGACTTCACATAATTTATCTAAATCATTTTGAGTTATATTTATCTTTCTATCTTTTTTAGTGGCTCCTCTTTTAATTTTTTTAGTTTCCACCTTATTATCTATTTTTATATTTTTTCTAGAATTACTTTCATTATTATTCGTTTTACTATCTACTTTTTTCTTTGTATCTTGTTCTTTCTTTATTTTTACTAATTTATTACCTGTGTTTTTATTTTCTTTAGTACTGTTAAATTTCTTTTTGTTAGAATTTTCAATTTGATCAAATTCTATTTGCTTAAATTCATTACCTTCATTTTTAAGCTTATACTTACCATTATGCATTTTATATCCTTTTTTATTCAAAAATACTCTAAGAGTTGTTTTTGCTATTCCTAATTCTAAAGCTATATCTTCAAACTTAAAATCTTTATCTTGAAGCTCTATAAATTTTTTTATTCTCTCTTTATCTTTCATTCACTCCTCCGTTATCTAAAATCATAATATTAATGTTTATTGTAACACATTATATATATTTATTCAAAAAACGCTATATTCACTTTTATTCTACATAATTTCTATTATATTTATATTTTTAAAATTTTTTTATAATTTTTTAACAATATTTTATTTTTCTATTTACAATTATCGATATCTGCTTTATAATTGTAGATAATATAACAAAGTGTATTTCCTATCGATAGGGAAAACACTATCATGGGGTTATAAAAAATATATTACATGGAGGAGATTATAAAATGACTAAAATCTTAATAGGTACAGCTTTATTATTAGTTGTATTGGCATTATTCACATTATTTAGTTACAAAGCGCCTCAAGGTATGAAGGCTATGGGTGCATTAGCAAACGCCGCTTGTGCAAGCTTCTTAGTAGAAGCATTTCACTTTTCATTATTTGGTGAACAAATGGGAATAAAATTCTTAGAAGGTGTCGGCTCGGCAAACGGTTCGTTAGGTGGAGTTGCCGCAGGTATACTAGTACCTTTAGCTCTTGGTGTATCTCCAGTATACGCAGTTTTAGTTGGTTTAACAGTTTCAGGATACGGTATATTACCAGGATTTATAGCTGGTTACTTAGTATCATTCGTTATAAAGTTTTTAGAGAAAAAAGTTCCTGCTGGACTTGACTTAATAGCAATAATATTAATAGCTGCTCCTTTAACTAGATTTATAGCTATAGCAATAGATCCAGTTGTTAAAAATACTTTACTTCAAATAGGACAAGTTTTAATACAAGCATCTGATTCTTCACCAATAGTTATGGGTCTTATACTTGGTGGTCTAATAACAGTTGTTGCAACTGCTCCACTTAGTTCTATGGCTTTAACTTCTATAATAGGTTTAACAGGTGTTCCAATGGGAATAGGTGCATTAGCGGTATTTGGTTCTTCTTTCATGAACTACGTATTCTTCTCTAAAATGAAATTTGGTTCTAAAAAAGATACTATAGCTGTTGCTATAGAGCCGTTAACTCAATCAGATATAATATCTGCAAACCCAATACCAGTATATGTTACTAACTTCATAGGTGGAGCAATGTCTGGTATAATAGTAGCCATAATGGGTATTGAGGTTGGTACTCCAGGATTAGCAACTCCTATAGCTGGATTTTTCGTATCTGTTGCTCAAAATGGAACAAATGCTTTAATAGCTGCTGCTGGATGTATAGTAGTAAGTGTTTTAGCTGGTTTCATAGGACATGCAATATTTAAAAATACTAAAATAAAGACTGCTGATGAAATACGTGGTACTCAATCAGTTGATACTAATACTGTAGCTTAATAATTAATAGACAAACAAAAGACAGGATGTGATTCCTGTCTTTTTATTTTATCTAATTGCTTTTCTAACTAAGGTACCTACTCCAACTCCCATAAGAACAACACCTGCTAACATCTCAAAATTTGATACTAAATATCCTATTTCTGTAGGTTTTCCATTATTTACTCCTACACCAGCAAACATCCCTACACTTAAATTAATAGCTTCATTAAAATCTTTAATAAATTTACCAAAGCTCCATGTTCCTATATTATTTAAGTTATATATAATGGTATGACCACTTTCCATATCTATACCTGTTATTAAATATAAAAAAGCAAATATAAGCATTATAGCTAAAGCTGAAAATATACAAAAGAACGGTCTTTCTCCATATCCACAAATAAACCAATATAAATATGAACCTAATTTTGGTAATAGTGATAATGATTTTCTTTCAATACATTTCCCTAAATAATAGTATTCACCAAAATTATTAGTTAGATTATTATCATTATATTTATCTGCAATATTTTCATATACCGTATATATTCCTTCATATTCTTGCTTATCTTTTACCCTTGGTTCAATTTTATCAAAGAATGTTTTTTCATCAAATTTAGTTAAAAATTTATCTTCAAACTCAAAATTCACCATATATGTATTAAAAGTTTTAAATCCCCTAAAATCAGAATCTACAACTTCAATTTTATCTAATTCACAATTTATCATTATGCAATTCGAAGCATTAGTTAGCTCTATATTAGTATTTTGAAGTTTACTATTTTCAAATATAGCATAAGATATATCACTATTTAAAAATTTAGCATATATATTGCAATTATAAAAACTACAACCTAGATTATCTTTTCTATTTAAAGATGGTAGCTTTTCACTGTCTTCTTTGATAAATATACAGTTTTCAAAACTTACTCCACCTTCATCAAATTTACAACCATCAAATACACATCCTATAAATCTGCAATCTTTAAACTTTACATTTTTAAATGTACAATCTATAAACTTAGTACAAATAATATCTTCATTTATTATCTCCTGAAACTCTTCTTCTCCTAAAACCCCTTTTCTTCCTATATTCTCATCAATTATCTTTTTAAAACTATATTTTAAATTAGGATAAAAACCTGTTAAACTATCTTTATGCTTTAGTATAGATTGATATAAAATTTTATTGTTCTTTTTTCTTTCATCAAGTTGAATTTTTCCTTTAGCTTTCTCTTCTTTAAAATTAACGTAAGCCATACTTCTCTCCTTTTATATTTGTAAGTTTTAAACCTAAAATTTCTTAAAATACTGATACCTTCTATCTTATTTTTTGCCATATTTAATTTAATATACTAGTTTATATCGATTTCAGTAATACTATACATAAATATTAGAACAAATCATACGTATTCATTATTTTCTATTTATAAATATTTTATAACTATAAACTTTTAATTAATCATACTTTTTAAGTATATTGATAACTATACTATTATCTGCTACTATTTACCTAATAATGTAAATTTTATATATTTTAGGGGAGAAATTTTATGTTACTAATTTATAATGAAAAAACTAATCCATATTTTAATTTAGCTATGGAAGAATATTGTCTTAAAAACTTTGATGAGGATATGTTTATACTTTGGAGAAATGAAAGTTCTGTAATAGTTGGTAAAAATCAAAATACATTATCTGAAATTAATTTAGACTATATTAAAGAAAACTCCATACCAGTTGTTAGAAGACAGTCAGGAGGCGGAGCTGTATTTCACGACTTAGGCAATATAAACTTTACATTTATAGCAAATAACAATGATAACTTCAGTGATTTCAAAAGATTTACTAATCCTATAATAGAATTTTTAAAAACTTTGGATGTAAATGCTGAATTTTCAGGAAGAAATGATTTGTTAATAGATGGATGTAAATTTTCAGGAAATGCCCAATATAATTACAAAAACAAAGTAATGCACCATGGTACACTACTATTTTCATCTCAAATATCTAATCTTTCAAATGCTTTAAAAGTTAAACCTATAAAATTTGAAGGAAAAAGCATTAAATCTGTAAAATCTCGTGTAACTAATATAAGTAAGCATTTAAAAGTTCCTCTTGATATATTAGAGTTTAAAGATTTATTAATGGCCTATTTAGCTAAGATAAATACTGATAATAAATATTACACTTTAAGCGAGTTAGATATAGATAATATAAATAAATTAGTTAAAGAAAAATATAGTACTTGGGATTGGAACTTTGGACATTCCCCAAAATACGCTCTTTATAATGAATTAAAATATCCTGGAGGAAATGTAGAGTTTAACTTAAATGTTGAAAAAGGAATTATAAAAGATATAAAATTCTTTGGAGATTTCTTTGGAAAATTTGATATTTCTCACATTGAGAACCTATTATTAAATACAAAACATGAAGAGGAGAGTTTAAAGTCAGTACTTAAATCTATAAATATAAATGATTATTTCCTAGGGGCCGATACTAATATCTTAATATCTGGAATAATGGGTGTTAAATAGTGATTGGGCTAGATTATTCTACTCCTTTTTATATATAACAAAATAATATAAATTTAAACACACTTAATAAAGTAGTAGTAAAATAATCTAAATATATCTATTATGAAAATTAACTTTATATAAATTTTTATTCTATTTTTAAGCATAATACTATATAGAGGTGGTTTTATGAAGAAAAAATTATTATCAGTAACATTGCTTTTTCTATTTATAATTTTAGCTCCTTTAAACGCATTAAGTTTATCATCAGAATTTAAGCCATTTGAATTTAAAGAATTAAATTATTCTTATGATGCATTAGAACCATATATAGATAAAGAAACTATAAAGTTACATTATAATAAACATTATAAAATTTATGTGGATAAACTAAATGATACTATAAAAAAGTATCCTGTTCTTTATTCTTACAACTTAACAGATTTACTAACTAACTTAGATTGTATTCCTGATAGTGCATCACAAATAATAAAAAACAACGGCGGTGGAGTTTATAATCATGAATTCTTCTTTAGCATAATGACTAATAAAAAAACATACCCTTCTGGAGAACTAAAAAATGCTATTGATAGAGATTTTGGATCTTTTGATAAATTTAAAAATGAATTTAAAGAAGCTTCATTAGATATTTTTGGTTCAGGATGGGCATGGCTTGTGTCTGATGATAAAGGAAATTTATCTATAATAAAAACATCAAATCAGGATACACCTATAACACTAAACTTAGTTCCAGTTATAGGAATAGATGTATGGGAACATGCTTATTATCTTAGATATCAAAATAATAGGGGAAATTATATAGATACTTGGTTTAATGTAGTCAATTGGGATAGAGCTCTTTCTAATTATAATAATTCTAAATAGTTATAGTTTGTAAAATTTTTATATTTACTATATAATGTAATAAATCATCATGTAGTTAGCACCATAGGAGGATTAATGGTAAAAAAAACTCATACAAAGGGCGGATACTTGTTAGCACTACTAGCTCTACCATTTATTGAAAATGAATATCTATCTAGTTATGAACCTGTTTATAGGTTTATTCTATTGATTATTTATATGTATTTTTCATATATAGGTTCGGTAATTCCAGATATAGACATGCGTGGTTCTTATGCAAGTAAGACATTCCCAAAAGTGTATAAATTATTAGGTTCTAGATTTCGTCATAGAAGTTTTACTCATAGCCTACTATTTCTATATTTACTATGTTATTTATCAAGTATAATATTAAAATATACAGATAATAATATAGTTTTTATATCTTCATTTAGTGGTCTTGTAATAGGATGTTTTTCTCATATGATATTAGATTTATTTACAAAAGAAGGTGTAGAATTACTTTACCCTATAGGCATTAACTTTTCTTTAATGCCTATAAAAACTAATTCTAAAACAGAAAAACTAATATGTAAATTATTAAATTTTATAGTTATATTCTTACTAGGATATAGGTTTTATATATTAATATAGAACCTATATCCTTTATATTTAATTGTTTTCATCTAACTTACTATTAACTCTATTTCCTAGCTTCCAAGCTAAAAATACTAATAATAGAAATAATACTATTTTAATCGGATTTTTTATAAATCCTGCTATATCACTTGCTGGATAGCTTACTACTAAAAACATAACAAATTTTCCAGATAACATTGCAGGAGCAAAGTTCTTTATATTTTTTCCGCTTAGTGCAGAAGCTATTGTAACTAAAAAACCTGGCACAAATGGGCAACAGTAAGCTATAAACAATACCTTAAACCCCTGTCTATATATCCAGCTTACAACTTTATTTATTTTTTTATTTTTAAATCTTTCCATATGTATACGATCTTTAAACTTTTTAGTTAATAAAAATAACGATATTGTTCCTAGTCCTGATCCTATCCATGATAATATCATTCCATTTAAAAATCCAAAAAACATTGCATTTCCAGTTACTATTCCTATCAAAGGTAATGCTGGTATGAAACTTTCTACAAAACAACTCATTAAACCTATTAACATTGTCAAAAACCAATAATCTTGTGCCATGTAGTATAAATTTTGAATATACTCCATTTGTATTTCTCCTTTTGATTTTTATTAACTCTAGTATATTTTATTTCTTAACTATATATTAAATTTTTAATTTAATTCTAGCTTTATTTAAACATATGTAATAATACTTTTCCTTAAATACTTTATTTAATTTAGCACTTTATATTTATAATACTCAAAAAACTAGTGCATATATACACTAGTATTTTATATTACTTCTTATAAACTTCTTTTAAATGAAGATCCATTTGTGGATAAGGTATACTTATATTTTCTTTATCAAAAGTTATTTTAACTTCTTCTAGTAAATCATGATAAATATTCCAATAATTTTCAGTATTGCACCATGCTCTTACTACAAAATCTATAGAACTTGCACTATGTGCATTTACACCTATAAATGGTTCTGGATCTTTTAAAATTAGCTTATGATTTTCAACTATTTTACTTAATATTTCTTTTACGTGAGGTATATTATTTTCATATCCAACACTAAATATTAAATCTACTCTTCTAGTTGATTTTGCTGAATAGTTTATTAAACTTCCATTAGATAAACTCCCATTTGGTATTAATATTTGTTTATTATCAAATGTCGCTAACTGAGTATAAAATAGTCCTATCTGTTCTACAACTCCACTATATGTTGATGTTTCTATATAGTCACCCACTTTAAATGGTCTAATAAGTAGTATTATAAATCCACCAGCGAAGTTAGATAAACTTCCTTGAAGAGCCAAACCTATTGCAACCCCAGCTGATGCTACTACTGCTGCAATACCAGATAATTGTACACCCCAATATCCTAATACCGGTAAAACAAGAATTACTTTAAGACTGACAGATATAAGTGATTTTAAGAATTTACTAAGAGTTATATCAACTTCTCTTTTTTCTAAAAAGTGCATAAAACGTCCAACAAGCTTATTAATTATTTTAAATCCAATAGATATTATTAATGCTCCTACAATAAATTTAAATCCTGTAGTTGCAGCCCATTCTACTAATTTTTCTATTAATGAACTCATTTTTATATTGCTAAAATCTAAGTTATCTAGTTTTTCAAGACCTTTTAAAACTTCTCCTTTAGCTACCTCTGTAGTTTTTTGATCTAGAAACATACATGCACCTCCATTTTATGTCAATTTTAGCTATTTTTAATTTTTTTTCTACTTTTATATTATATTACAATATAAAAAAAACTATGTCTAGGAAATTAATCTTGAGTATAAAAAATAACTATTGAGTATTTCTTAAGAGAAATTTTTATCCCTTAAATTTTACAATTATAACAATAAAAACCTTTATTAAATATATACAAATTTTTTTAGTTAATGTAAACATTACTAGGAAAACATTTATCTGATAACATTTAATTATAATTAATTTTAATTTAAAAATATTTAAATATAAAGGGGAGAATTATTATGGCAGAGGTAATTTTAAAAAATATATGTAAATCTTATGATAATGGATTTAATGCAGTAAAAAATGTAAATATAGATATACAAGACAAAGAGTTCGTAGTTTTAGTTGGTCCTTCTGGATGTGGTAAATCAACTACATTAAGAATGATAGCTGGTCTTGAAGATATAAGTGATGGTGAATTATATATAGGAGATAGATTAGTAAACGATGTAGACCCTAAAGATCGAGATATAGCAATGGTTTTTCAAAACTATGCTCTATATCCACACTTAAGTGTATACGATAACATGGCATTTGCTTTAAAACTTAGAAAAATGCCTAAAGATGAAATAGATAAAAAAGTTAAAGAAGCAGCTAAGATACTTGATTTAGACCATCTATTAAATAGAAAGCCTAAGGCTTTATCTGGAGGTCAAAGACAAAGAGTTGCTCTTGGACGTGCTATAGTTAGAAACCCTAAAGTTTTCCTAATGGATGAGCCTTTATCAAACTTAGATGCTAAACTTAGAACAGCAATGAGAACTGAGATAACGAAATTACATAAATCACTTGGTACTACATTTATATACGTTACACATGACCAAGTAGAAGCTATGACTATGGCTGATAGAATAGTTGTTATGAAAGATGGTGTCGTTCAACAAATAGACACTCCACAAGATATATACGATTCTCCAAACAATATGTTCGTTGCAGGATTTATAGGTGCTCCTCAAATGAACTTTATAGATGTAAAATTAGTTGAAAAAGACGGAGAAATATATGCACAAAACGATGATTTAAGTATAAAATTAAACGCTGGAGATTGTGGAGCTTTAATATCTAATGGATACATAGGTAAAGAAGTTATTTTGGGTATAAGACCAGAAGATATACATATAGAAGACATATTTGTTGATAACAGTTTAGATAGTGCATTTGAAGCTAGTGTTGAACTTGGAGAGCTTATGGGTGCTGAAATATATGCTTACTTAAAATCTGGTAACAATAATATAACTGCTAGATTTGATGGTAGATATAAGTTAAATATAGGAGATAAATTAAAACTTGCTATGGATAAACATAGAATCCATATATTTGATAAAGAAACTCAAGTAACTATAAGAGATGAAAAAATTAAAGAAACTTCAAAATAATTTAATTTAATGTTATATTAAAAGAGTAAGGTGATTAATCATCTTACTCTTTTAATATAATCTAAATATTTTTAAATACTTAAATTACCAGTTTATAAAATATAAATCGTTAATAATATAATCGTAGAAAATTTCATAATTTTTTTTGGGGGTAAATTATGCAAAGTTTAATCGAATTTTTTGAAAAAGAAACTAATAAAAAAATCAATATTTTTAAATATAATAACGAGAAAATTAATTCTAATCAAAACTTAATTGAATTTAATAATACAACTTATGTAATAGAATTTATAAAAGATAGTATACTAAATCATATAAACGGATATTGTTATCTGTTTAATCAACAAAATCTAGATTTTGATTCTTTAAAAAATGTACTTCATAATTTATATGAAGATGTACAAATATATAATTATAATAATTATTTATTATTAGTATCTGATGATATTTTAGATATAGACAGCTCTACTCCTACAGTTATAGAATCTGAAACATATTCAAAAACTCATATTATATATTTAGAAAAAATAACTACTACTGATAATCTAGATTTTAAGATAAGTATAGTTAATGAATTAATTAATATAATAATTAATGATAGTGGTACTAGTAAATTTATAACATTAAATGATTTAATAATATATAAAGTTGCTTCTATAACAAGTAATAATAAACAAGTTTCTTCATTAATAAAATTTGATATAATAAAAAATATAGATGAAAATTTACTTACCACGGGTATTAATTTTATAGAAAATGGTTTAAATATATCGAAAACTTCAAGTGTATTATTCTTGCATAGAAATACATTAGTATATAGGCTAGAAAAAATAAAGGACTATCTTAATCTAGATCTAAAAAATTTTAAAGATGCTTTTATATTTTACTTAAGTGTAAAATCATTTTTAAATTTTATAAATAATTATAACTAATAAGGTCTATAAAAATATTTTATTAAGTAATTAGTTTTATATCTATAATACTTAACTTAATATATACTTATCTTAGGACATGTTTTTAAGGAGGTTTTATATGGGAATTTTTAGTATATTGTTAACTGGGTTTGCTCTTTCTATGGATGCATTTGCAGTATCTGTTACTAAAGGTATTACACTAAAAAAAATAAATTTATCAATAGCTACTAAAATTGCATTTTTATTTGGTTTATTTCAAGGAGTAATGCCTCTTATTGGTTGGCTATTTGGTATGAACTTTGAGTTATACATAAGAAGCATAGATCATTGGATTGCATTTTTTTTACTAAGCTTTTTAGGTATAAAGATGATAATTGAAGCTATTAAAAACAATGATAATGATGAAACTACATATTTAGATAATAAAGAATTAATAATTTTATCTATCGCTACTAGTATTGATGCATTAGCAGTTGGAGTAACTTTTGCATTTTTAAACATTGATATAATACCAATTTGTATATCAATTGGAGTTATAACATTTTTAGTTTGCTTTATAGGGGTATTAATCGGTAAGAAAATCGGATCTGTATTCAAAAATTATGCCCAGATAATAGGTGGTATTATATTAATTCTAATAGGATTAAATATACTAAATGAACATACTCAAATAATCACAAATATATTTATTTTTTAATAGGTAAGTAAACATTTGTTTACTTACCTATTTTATTTTATATAAATACTATAAAATTCTCTAAATTACATAAAATATAACTAAATAACTAAACTTTCTAAATAGATTAATTATTTTATAAAAATTTACAATTTTATTCAATGTGTATTTTTTGTCAAAAAAAATACCAAATTGTAACTTTACTATATTTAATTTTCCATTTATAATAAATATAGTTTGATTTCTAACTTTATTTTAATTTGGAGGTGGTTTAAGTGAAAAATATTTTCAAAATATATAAAAATGACTTAAAAGATATTTTCACTAATAAGGTTTTATTAGTTATCATCCTTGGACTATGTATATTACCATCACTTTATGCATGGTTTAATATAAAAGCTTCATGGGATCCATACGGCAGCACAGGAAATATTTCTGTTGCAGTTGTAAATGAAGATTCTGGTGCAGAAATAATGAATAAAAAAGTAAATATAGGTGACGAACTAATAAAGGAGCTTAAAACTAATAAAGATTTAGGTTGGAAATTCGTAGATAGAAAAAAAGCCTTAGAAGGTGTCAACGATGGTACATATTATGCATACATAGAAATACCTTCAAATTTTTCTGAGAATTTAACTTCTTTAGTTTCTAAAGATATAAAAAAAGGTACTATTATATATACAGTAAATGAAAAAATAAATGCTATAGCCCCTAAAATTACAAGCTCAGGAGCTGCAAGTATTCAAAATGAAGTAAACCAAATGGTTGTAAAAACAGTAAGCGAGGTAGTTTTAAATGTATTTAATGAAGCAGGAATTGAGCTAAAAAAACAATTACCTAAACTATCAACTTTAGAAAATAATTTAGTTAATGTACAAAGTAAATTTAAAGATATAGATAAAGTTGTTAATACTGCAGTTGATTCAACTGATAAAGTATCAGGTATAATTAAAGATATACAAAAAGATATGCCCCTTATAAAAGAAACGCTTACTAATTCTAAAAACTTGTCATCTGATATAAAAAGTTTTTTAAATGATTCAAAAACAGGATTAAGCCAACTTTCTCCTATTATAAAAAATGACTTAGGATTAGTATCTGAAATATCTTCAAATGCTAAAAATGCAGTTTCAAATTTAATAGATGCTATAAATAAAGGTTCTGAATCAGCACCTCAACTTATAGATAATTTATCTACTAAGTTATCAGATTTAGCATCTAATACAAATACTTTAACTAAGTTTTTAGAAAAATTAAATAAACTTGTTCCTGGCAACCAGTTAAAAAGTGTGATAGATTCGCTTAACAGTATAAATGCTAAATTAGATACAGCTATTAATTCACTACAAACTATTAAAAATCAAGTGGCTAATGGAGAAAAACCTCCTTTAACTAATTTAAATAACTTATTAAAAGTTATAGATGATGTAAATATAATAACCTCATCTATATTAAATAATTTTGATTCAAAAATACAAGGTCCTATAACTAATATTATAGAAGACAGCTTTAAGGTTGCAGACAATATAATAACAGTATTAGATAGTGCTGAAAAAAAATTACCAGCGGTTGAAGATATATTAAATACCACTTTATCTTTTACTGGTAGTGCTAATGAAGGTGCATCATTTATAAAAGAAAAGCTACCATATGCTAAATCTGTGGTAGATAAACTTGTAAATTCTATGAAAAAAATAAATAATAATGGCGAAGTAAATGAACTTATATCAGTACTTAAGAGTGATGTTTTAAAACGTTCTGACTTTTTAAAACAGCCTGTAGATTTAGTTGAAAAGAGACTATACCCTATAAAAAATTATGGCTCAGCTATGGCACCATTTTATACAGTTTTATCTTTATGGGTAGGTATATTACTTTTAATGTCTTTACTATCTACAAATGTACATGGTGATTATAAACCAAATGAAGTCTATTTTGGTAGAGGACTTACTTTCTTAACTTTAACCATAGTTCAGGCTCTTATCGTAAGTTTAGGTGATATATATTTACTAAAGGTACAAGCAATTAATATACCATTATTTATCCTAATATCAGTATTTACAAGTATAGTATTTACAGCTATTGTTTACTCTTTAGTTTCTATATTTGGAAATGTTGGAAAAGCAATAGGAGTTGTGCTATTAGTTGTACAAGTTGCAGGATCAGGAGGAACATTCCCGATACAAGTTACTCCACAATTTTTCCAAAATGTCTATCCACTATTACCATTTACCTATGCAATATCTGCTATGCGTGAAACAGTAGGTGGAATATATATGCCAAATTTAACAAAAGATATAACTATTTTAGCAATATTTATTGTTGTATTTGTAATGTTTACAGTATTCTTAAAAAAACCTATAAATAAGGTTACTAAAAAGGTTCAGGATAGATTCAACGAAAGTGATTTAACTGGACATTAAAAAATAAAAAGGCTAAAAGCCTTTTTATTTTTCTATATCGTCTTCATAATTTTCATATTCTTCACTTTCATATTCTTCTGTATCTATTTCCATATTTTCTTTATCATCTTTTATAGAATCTATATGTTTTTTTATTTCTTCTGGTGATGCATCTTCACAGTTTTCACAGCAAATCCTTCTAGAATTAAATTCATCTACTTTTTCTTTTAATTCATCTTTTTCTAATTCATTTTTCATGTCACCTGAATCAAATTCTTCATACTCTAAATATTCTATTTCATCTTCTTTTCTACTTCTCATTTTCTTTATAGCTCTATACGAAATGTATACTCCTAATGTTGATACTGCTGCTACACCTGTATAAAAAACTATTTTTTTACTATTTTCTAACATTTCATTTTTAACTTTTCTTTTAATAATATATTTTATCATAGCACTTCTCCTTCTTAAATGTCATATACTACATTAATAGTATTTGTATTATTAAAATAAAAATAATTATATTTTAAAATTTCATTTTTTTTACATCAAATTAAGAAAGAAGGCTTCTATTTTGGACTCAAATTTATTCAACCTATTATTAATGATACTAACATTTGTTATAACTATTTGTGAAGTTTTTTAATAAATTATTTTTATGGCACTTTTATTTATTTTATTATATAATTTTAAATGGGTTTAAATTGACATTGCTTTTTATTATCTCTATACCTTCAATATCGTCTAAATATATACTAATTGCATCTTTAAATATATCTTCTGTGTCAAAGTGTCCACAGTCAATTACATTCATTCCTATATCTAGTGCATCTTGAGCATCATGATATTTCATATCTCCAGTTATTAATACATCTGCTCCACTTCTTTTAGCCTTTTTGAACATATCTGCACCAGATCCAGTAACTACTGCAACCTTATTTATTTTATCATTAAGATTACCAACCACTCTAATATAATCCATATTAAGCTTTTCTTTTATCTTATTACATAATTTTTCTAAAGTTATATTCTCTTTTAATTTACTTATTCGTCCTAAACCTACAGAATTTCCTTTGTTCTCAAGCTTGTATATATCATATGCCACTTCTTCATAAGGATGAGCATTTATCATAGAACTTATTACTCCACCTAGTATTTTTTGCGGTACTATAGTCTCTATTTTAGCTTCTTCAACTAATTCTACTTCACCTAGGCTTCCTATGTAAGGATTAGCATTATCAAGTGGCTTAAAACTTCCCACACCTTGGCTACTAAAGCTACAATGACTATAGTTACCTATATGCCCTGCACCTGCATTAGCTAATGCATTTTTTACTTTATCTACATGTGTCATAGGTACATATACAGCTAATTTATATAACGTTTCCGTATTTGTTACTTCTAATACCTTAGAATTTTCAAATCCCATTAGCTTCATAAAATAATCATTTAATCCATCATAAGCTATATCAAAGTTTGTATGCATAGAATAAAGAGCTATATCATTTTTTATAAGTTTATGTATAAGCTTTCCTTTTAAATCCATTGTATTTATCTTATTCATCTTTTTAAATATGAATGGATGGTGAGTTATTATTAAATCTATATTATTTTCTATGGCTTCATCTATAACTTTTTCATTTGCTTCAAGAACAACTAATACTTTCTTAACATTCATATCAAAGTCTCCAACTAAAAGACCAACATTATCCCAATCATAAGCTAAGCTTAATGGATACTTAGACTCTATTTTTTTTATAATAGTTTTTAATAACATTTTATTCCTCCTTTATTTTAATTTTTTAATTTTTCAAGTTTTGATATTTTATCTTTACTTATTTCTACCTTTTTATCTATCTCCTCACCAGTTTTACCTTCTAGCTTTTTAAGTATAGAATTGTACATAAATATTTTTTTGTCTATAAATTCATTTAACAACAGATCTTTATTTTCTATAAGCTTTTTGCCAACTTCATAATATATTTCATCCTCTACACTAGTATTTTTTGAAGTATATTTAGCTACTATTATCTCATATATTCTAAAATCTTCTTTAACTAAAGCTTCATCTAATATTTCATATCCATTATTTAAAAGATATTTTCTAAGTTCACCTTGAGCTTGCATAGGTTGAAGAATTAACTTATCTAAATTATGAGCTACACTCTTTTTAGCTTCTAGTAACTCACTTATTAATATTCCTCCCATACCAGCTATTATTACTTCATCTACTTCATTTTCATTAAGTACTTCTATACCTGAACCTAATCTTAAATCTACTTTATCAGTTAAATTATTGTGCCTTACTTCACTTTTAGCATTTTCTAACGGCCCTTTATTTACATCTGCAAGTATTGCAAAGTCAATGTATCCTTTGTTTAATAAGTATACTGGTATATATCCATGGTCCGTTCCTATATCTGCTACTTTCTTTCCCTTTGTAACTAAACTTGCTATTTTTAGTAATCTATCTGTTAATTTCATATGTAATTTCCTTTCTTACTAAGTGATGCTTATTTATTCCTAGTTTAATAATGGTATCTGTAATTTAAATTTTGAAATATTACTATTAGAATGTGGCTTAATGCCTAAAAAAAGAACTTCAAAGAGAAGTAAACTATGGAAAAAGAATTAATTAATGACATTAACTATATATCTTTATAAATATAATTTCCTATATGCTACAAAAATTCGCCCCAAAAGGCGAATTTTTGTATTTATATATTTATTCTAGTCTAAATAATCTCTAAGTTTTTTAGATCTACTTGGATGTCTTAATTTTCTTAAAGCCTTAGCTTCAATTTGTCTTATTCTTTCTCTTGTTACGTCAAACTCTTTACCTACTTCTTCAAGAGTTCTAGCACGTCCATCTTCAAGACCAAATCTTAATTTTAATACTTTTTGCTCTCTTTCATTTAAAGAACATAATACATCTTCTATTTGTTCTTTTAATAGTGAGTACGCTGCAGCTTCTGCTGGTGCTGGTGCATCATCATCTGGTATAAAGTCTCCTAAATGACTATCTTCTTCTTCACCTATAGGAGTTTCAAGAGATACTGGATCTTGTGCTATTTTCATTATCTCTCTTACTTTATCCTCTGTCATTTCCATTTCTTTAGCTATTTCTTCTGGTTTTGGATCTCTTCCTAATTCTTGAAGTAACTGTCTTGATACTCTTATTAATTTATTTATTGTTTCAACCATATGAACTGGAATTCTTATTGTTCTTGCTTGATCAGCTATTGCACGAGTTATAGCTTGTCTTATCCACCATGTAGCATAAGTACTGAATTTAAATCCTTTTACATAATCGAATTTTTCAACTGCTTTTATAAGACCTAAGTTACCTTCTTGTATTAAATCTAAGAAAAGCATTCCACGTCCAACATACCTTTTAGCTATACTTACAACTAATCTTAAGTTTGCTTCTACTAATCTTTGCTTAGCTAATTCATCACCTTCATGCATTCTTCTAGCTAATTCTACTTCTTCATGTGGCTTTAATAAAGGTATTTTTCCTATTTCTTTTAGATACATTCTTACCGGGTCATCAATACTTATTCCCTTTGGAAGAGATAAGTCAATGTCTTCTATTTCCATTGGTGTATCATCTTTTACTATACTTTCATCTAATCCATCTAAATCTAAGTCATCTTGTTGAAAATCTATATCTACTTTATCAGTCTTATTTTCTATAACTTCTATTCCTAAATTACCTAATGTCTCATAAAGATTCTCTACTTGATCTTTATCTAAATCAGTTTCTGAAAAAGCTTCCATTATTTCAGAAAGAGTAAGAGATCCTTGTTTTTTACCTTTTTCAATTAAACCTTTAGCTGTCATTTTTTTAGATTCTTTTTTGTTTGATTTATTCTCCATACTTAGACCTCCTTCCATTATAACCTTTGTAATTTTCTTCTTAATTCAACTATTTTTAAAGCTATTTCCATAATTTTAGATTCTACCTCTTTCGCATCTTTAACGTCTTTATTCTTTTCAATATTTATTTGCTCTTTCAACAACATATTAATTTTTTCATTAAGGCTATTTTTCCTTATATTTTTAATTATTTCATCTATGTTCTTTGTATTATTTAAATCAAGGTTATCTAAAGATATACTTTCTAATCCTTTAATATATTCTTCGGATATGTTTAAACTTTTGATTTTGTCAATAGTTATTTTATCCAAATCTTGATTTTTAATTAACCAATTTAAAATTTCTTTGCTATCTTTTTCTAAAAAGTCTTCTTCATTTATCTTTAATAATATTATTTCTCTATGTTTTTTACTTTCTAACATAATCTTTATAAGATTTTCTTCTACTAGAAGCTTTCCATTTTTAATAGCTTTTGGCTTTTCAATTATCTTTTCTTCTTTTATATATATTTTTTTATTATTTTTATTTTGATTCCCGTTGTAATATTTACCATAAACTTCTTTCTTTATAGATTCAACACTTATATCAATTTGTTCACTTAAGTATTTAGTATAATAATCAACCTCTACCGGGCTTTTTATTTCTTTTATTATTTTTGATGCTTCTTTTGCAAATTTTACTCGATCTTCATCTTTTTGTATGTTAAAGTTTCTTTTTAAATTATCTATTTTATACTTTATATAATGAGTTGAATTTTGGATTTCTTTTTCAAACTCCAAAACTCCATATTTTCTTATAAATTCATCAGGATCTTTGCATTCCTTTAAATTTAATACCTTAACATTAATATCTAACTTATTAAGTATTTCTATAGCTCTTAGGGTTGCTTTAATACCTGCTTCATCTGAATCATAAGATATAATAGCTGTATCTGCATATCTCTTTATTAAACTTCCTTGTCCATCAGTTAAGGCTGTACCTAGAGTAGCTACTACATTTTTTATTCCATATTGATAAAGTGATATTAAATCCATATATCCTTCTACTAAGATTACACTTCTGTCTTTTATTTCTTTTCTTGCAAAATTTAATCCATATAAATTTTGTCTTTTATTAAATATTAACGTATCGGGAGAATTTAGGTATTTAGGTAAAGAATCATCTAGTACTCTTCCCCCAAATCCTATTACATTTCCCCTATAGTCAAATATAGGAAACATTACTCTATTTCTAAACTTGTCATAAATCTTTTTAGTTTCATTTTTATATCCAAATAAACCGCATTCAATTAAATCTTCATTTTTATATCCTATTGATATTAGATAATTCATAAGTGAATCCCATGAATCTAGAGAATATCCTAGACCAAATTTTTTTATAACTTTATCATCTAATCCTCTTTTTCTTAGGTATTCATATCCTGGATTTTTACTTTTTATAAGATTTGAAAAATAAAACCTTGCTGCCTCTACATGTATGTCTTGAAATTTCTTAGACTTTTCCATTCTTTCCTTTGTGGATTCATCAACATGAGTATTGATTTCTATTCCACACTTATTAGCTAATAGTTTCACCGCATCCATAAAATCTAAGTTTTCAATTTTCATTACAAAATTTATAACATCTCCACCTTCACCGCATCCAAAGCATTTATAAATTTGCTTTGATGTATTTATGTAAAAAGATGGTGTTTTTTCACCATGGAAAGGACACAATCCTTTGTAATTTGCCCCTGATGGTTTTATGGTCATATAGCTCGATATAACATTTTCTATATCACATCGACTTTTTATTTCTTCTATAATATCTTTTATATCATTCATGTTATCACCTTCTGGTGTTTTTTTATATTAACATATTTATTTTACATTATATTGTAAATTTGTCAAATGCTCATTATACATAATTCGACTTTTTTTGTTAAATACCTTCTTTTTTTAAAAAATATATTTTAAAAATACTTAAATATTTATTTATATATAATTAAGTATTTACAATTTTTTTATTATTTAATACTTTTTTAATCATAAAAAAAGAGGTAATTTACCTCTTTTTATGATTTATTTTATAGAATTTATTAAATCTTCAAATTCACTAAAATTAAGTGATTGCATACCATCTGATAGTGCATTTTCTGGTTCTGGATGTACTTCCACCATAATTCCATCAGCACCAACTGCAAATGCTCCAATAGACATAGGTTTTATTAAGTATCTAACACCAGTGCCATGAGATGGGTCAATCACTACAGGAAGTCCAGTTTCTTTTTGTATAATAGGTACTGCAGCTAAGTCTAAGGTATTTCTAGTGTAATCATTATATGTTCTTATACCTCTTTCACACATTATAATTTTACTATTTCCTTCTACAGCTATATACTCAGCAGCACCTATCCATTCGCCTATAGTTGCCGACAGACCTCTTTTTAACATAACAGGCTTATCTTGTTTTCCAACTTCTGTTAATAAATTAAAGTTTTGCATATTTCTAGATCCTATTTGAATTATATCTGTAACCTCATATAATTTATCAAGCTCTCTTATATCCATTAACTCTGTTATAACAGCCATACCTGTTTCTTTTTTTACTGCTTTCAGTATTTCAAGACCTTCTTCTTTTAGCCCTTGGAAAGAATTCGGAGATGTTCTTGGCTTATATGCTCCACCTCTTAATATATTTGCTCCTTTACTTTTCACAAACTCTGCTGTTTTAAGTAATTGGTCATAACTTTCAATAGCACAAGGTCCTGCTATTATAATTTTATCTTCTTTTACAGTTAACTTTTTATTATCTGTAGTAATTTCTATTTTTAAGTTTCTATCAAATAGGTTTTTTTTCATCACCTATATACTCCTTTACTAGTTCTTGCTATCCTCTATATATAGCATCAGCCATCTTAGCTGCTCTTAAATTTTTCTCTACGTCATGAACTCTTACTATATCTACCCCATCTCTAATTCCTAAGACAGTCGTTGCTATAGTCCCTTCTACTCTTTCTTGTGAAGGTAAATCTAGCGTATTTCCTATTACTGATTTTCTAGATGTACCAAGAAGTATAGGATATCCTAACGTTTTTAGCTCACCTAATCTTTTTAATACTTCTAGGTTTTGTTCATAAGTCTTTCCAAAACCTATACCAGGATCTAAAACAATTTTATTTTTACCTATACCAGCTTCTACAGCTATATTTATACTCTCTAATAAGAATTCTTTTATAGATTCCATTATATCCTTATCATACTCAGTATTATCTTGATTATGCATTATACACACATAAGCATTGTGTTTTGCTATTACACTTGCCATATCTTTATCTTTTCTAAGACCCCACACATCATTTATCATTTCTACACCTAATTTTAAACTTTCATCTGCAACTTTCGCTTTGTAAGTATCTACAGATATAGGTGTATCTAATTCTTCTTTAAGCTTTTTTATAACAGGTATTACTCGTCTTAATTCTTCATCTACATCTACATAATTGTGTCCCGGTCTTGTTGATTCTCCACCTAAATCTATTATATCTGCACCTTCTTCAACCATTTTAATAGCATGTTTTAAAGCTTCATCTATACTGTTAAATTTACCTCCATCAGAAAAGCTATCAGGAGTAACATTTAATATACCCATTATATAAGTTCTATTATTGTAATCAAACATATTGTATATCTCCTATTTTATTATTTCATAGTTATTAAACTCATAGCCTCAGCTCTTGCAGCTATATCTTTTTCAAATATACCTCTAACTGCTGACGTTATAGTTTTTGATCCAGATTTTTTAACTCCTCTCATAGTCATACACATATGTTCTGCTTCAACAACAACTATAACTCCATATGGATTAAGCTCTTCCATTATTATATCTGCTGCAGATTTAGTTATTCTTTCTTGTAATTGTGGTCTTTTAGCTAAAGTTTCTATTACTCTAGCAAGTTTTGAAAGACCAGTAAGCCTTCCATCTTTCGGTAAATAAGCTATATGTGCCTTTCCAAAGAATGGAACTAGATGGTGCTCACAGCATGAATAAAATGGAACATCTCTTACTAATACTAACTCTTCATGTTCTTCATCTTGGAATAGTACTTTTAAATGATCTCTAGGATCTTGATGAATTCCTGAATATATTTCTTCATACATTCTAGCTACTCTATCTGGTGTGTCTAATAATCCTTCTCTATCTGGATCTTCTCCTATTGCTTCTAGTATATCTCTAACAGCTCTTTTTATTTTATCTTTATCTATATTGCTCATTTAGTTAGCCCCCTTGATTTATAATTTATTGCATGAATATATATTTATACACATTTATCAAGTCTTTATACTCATAAGTTTCAATGACTTTTTTACATAATCTAAATACTTCTATATTTTCATCTTTTAAGATTTTGAATAACTTTTTATCTTTAGGTACCCATTTATTGTTTATAATAAAATACCCAACTATTATATCTTTTAAATATAAATTAGTCAAAAATTCATATTCAAAAATATCAAATTTCTCTTTACTCCTTAAATCCTCTATTTTAGCATAAAGATTAGATTTTAATAAATTTATATCTTCTTTTGATAATTTATCAGGACCCTCTGTAAATTTTTTCCTACATAAACTTATTATATCCTTTGATATTCCAAACTTATCATATACTACTTTTGGATTTTTCATCTCTTTTAAAAAAAAATATTCTTTTTTATCTATAAATTTCTGTACCCCTTTTTCAGAAAAATAATTTATATCAAATCCAATATTTTCTATATTTTTTACTATCCTAGTTTGTTTATCCCCATCACTTATAAAAACAAATAGATCAATATCATTGACTAGGGCATTATCTGACTGTAAATCTATATTTTTAGCTGATCCTACTAAGTATATAGCATTAGTATTTTCATTATTTATTATTTTTTTAATTTCTTCATTGTAAATATTATAAATGCTATTTTCCATATATATTCTCCAATAAATATTTTAAGTTAATTTAGATAATATTTTTTTAAATAATATATTATCATTATCGTATTCTGTATTTTCTATTAATTTAACTTTCATAGCTCCCATTAAACTATTAGTTATAAATGAAAATTCAAAATCATTTATTTCATCTATGTATATTTCTTTTTTTATTACCTCTATACTTAGTTCAACACAGATATCTTCTATTCTTTTTTTCATTATACCATTTAATATTGGTAATTCATCATTTGGAGTATATATCTTATTATCTTTTATAAAAAATATATTACACGTAGAACACTCTAATATTTTATCTTCTGTACTCAAAAATATCGCATCATCAAATCCATTTCTAGTCGCATACTCTTTAGTATATATGTTTTCAAAATAATTAGTTGTTTTATGCCTATATATTATACTATCGCCTCTTTTTATAGGTGAAATAGTTAATTTAAAGCCTTCATTATACATTTTATTATTATAAATAATATCTCTAGTTGATATGTTATATCCTTCATCAAATAAAGTTACTCTTAGAGCTTTATTTTTTATATTATTATGTTTTAAATACATTAAAACTTCTTCTTTTAAAGAATTTTTATCTATATCAATTTTTATGTTTAAATCTTTTACAGAATTATATAGTCTATTCATATGTAAATCAAAATCTATAGGCTCATTTTCTACTTTTATGGTTTCAAATAGACCTATCCCAAATTTACTTAAATTACTATTAAAAGATATACTACTCTTCATAATAACCTCTTAATGCTTTCATTATAGATTGAGCCTTATCTAAAGTTTCTTGATATTCATCTTCTGGTTTTGAATCCCAAGTCATTCCACCACCAACTTGGAAATATACGTTATCATTTTGCTTTACAATAGTTCTTATAGCTATATTTAAATCCATATCACCATTAAATCCAATATATCCTATAGAACCTGTATAAACATTTCTTTGTGTTGGTTCTAATTCATCTATTATCTCCATAGATCTAATTTTAGGAGCTCCAGTTATAGATCCTCCTGGGAATGTTGCTTTTATTACATCTATACAGTCTTTATTATCTTCTAATTCTCCAACTACAGTAGCTACCAAGTGATTTACATTTGAATAAGGTTCTATAACAAATAATTCAGGTACTTTTACACTTCCTATTTTTGAAACTCTACCTATATCATTCCTTTCTAAATCTACTATCATAAGAAGCTCAGCTCTATCTTTTTCACTGTTTCTCAATTCTTCTTGAAGCCTTAAGTCTTCTTCTTTATTTTTTCCTCTAGGTCTTGTTCCTTTTATCGGTCTAGTCTCTATCTTCTTATCAACACATTTTATAAATCTTTCAGGAGAGTTTGATAATATATGACTGTGCTCAAAGTTTAAAAATGCTCCAAATGGTGCTGGACTAAATCTTCTTAAATCTCTATATAATTCATAACTTGATAAAGTTGTTTTACCACTAAATCTCTGAGTTAGATTAGCTTGATATATATCGCCTTTTCTTATATAATCTTGAACTTTTCTTACTGAATCTTCAAATTCACTTTTAGTAAAGTTTGACTCTAACCTAGTTTTTTCCACTTCTTTTTCTTCGTAGCATATGCTATCTATACCTGTTTTTTCAGCTTCATTTATTAGTTCTTCTATATTTTTAATTATTTCACTTTCTTCTTCAATATCTAAGTCTGGTGTCGCTATATAAGTTTTATTTTCTAAGTGATCTACTACAATTACCCAATTATAAAGCCCAAAGTATAAATCATATACATTAGTATCATCAATAGTAGTTTTCGGCAATCTTTCTATATAGTTACTTAAATCATAAGATAAGTATCCAACTGCTCCTCCTATAAATGGTAAATGGGTTTTATTATCAATCTTATATTTTTTTAATTCTTCTTGTAAATTATCTAATGGGTTTTTTAAAGTATCTTTATACTTTAATACTTTAAATGGATTACTACCTATAAAAGAAAATCTTCCTAGTTTCTTTTCATCCATAGCACTATCTAATATGAAACTATTTTCTTCATCTCTAAATATAGTAAATATCTCAAATGAATTTAACTTAGTTTTTATTTCTTTTATCATATATATCCACCCTTTCTCTAGCATCTTTTATAAAATTTCTTAATATATCATGACCTTGCTCTGATAATATTGCTTCTGGATGGAACTGTACACCTTCTATTAAATACTTTTTATGTTTTATTCCCATTATTTCATTTTTATCAGTTATAGCAGTAATCTCTAAATCTTTGGGAAGTGTGTCAATATCTACAACTAATGAGTGATATCTTGTAACATTTAATGGGTTGTTAAGATTTTTAAAAACGCCTTTATTTGTATGTTTTATACTGTGGACTTTCCCATGTACAGGTTGATTAGCTTTTATAACATTTCCTCCAAATACATAACCTATTGTTTGATGACCTAAACAAATTCCAAGTATAGGCTTTATACCTTTAAAATTATTTACAACATCTATGCATATACCTGATTCTTTTGGTGAACATGGACCTGGAGATAAAACTATTATCTCTGGATCTAACTCTTTTATTTCCTCTATAGTTATTTCGTCATTTCTTTTTACTAAAACTTCTTCTCCCAATTCTCCAATATATTGAACTAGGTTATACACAAATGAATCGTAATTATCAATCATTAAAATCACTACTATTCCCTCCCTGTATAATCAAAACTTAATTTTTATTATTTTATTTAAGCATTTAAATATATAAAATTAAAAACTTAAGAGTTATCTATAAATTTTCTTTATATAATCTCTTTTTTCTATATCACTATATATTTATAATTATATATTTTTGTAGAAATGTATGTCAACATAGTCATTTTAGTCAAATATAGAGTATTTATTTCTAGTATAAATATCTATTTATAGAGAGAAAATATTTATAAATATATTATATTTTTGGAGGCTAAATATGAATAAATATATGATTATAAGGTCTGATAATAAATCTATATCGCCTCCCATGTCAAAACATGAGGCCATAATAAAACTTAAAGAATACAATAAAAAAGGTATATCAACTTACTTAGTATCTAAAAATGAATATCTAAATATTAGTCATTCAAATAAGTAAAATATATCCTTAAGTAGTCTATAAAAATAAAAAGGAGCATAAGCTCCTTTTCATGATTTATTTCTTGAATTATAATATCTATCTTTTTTTCCCTTTTTTGCTCTTGACTCCATTAACTCTTTTATCTTATTTATATAACAATCATCTTTACTTAATCGAATGAGACTAGTTAAATAATATCCGTGAGTACTTTTTGGAATCTTTTTTCTGATAACTAAATCTATTGCTGTTTTTGCAGCTTCAAAATGTTTAAGATGAGTGTGACCTTCTTGAAAACTTTTTTTAGCATTGTAAACTATATAACCTTCTCTAACTTGAAATATAATAAATTCTTTTCTTTCATATATTTTGTTATACATTAAATCAATCCTTTTCAAGATAGTCTTACTATAGTATATTAAATTTTTTTATTTTATATTTTTCAATTTATTTTATACTAAATCCCTCCCTATACATTTTTTATTCGCTATATCTAATGTATATGTTTAGTATATTTAAATATTCATTAGCAATAAATTATACTATATTAATTATTTTTTACAATACATATTTCCATTTTAGCTTCTAAAGTTATTACTATAACTTCTATTTAGTGATTATCTATAAAAATTTCATATAATAGTTTCTTTATACGTAAAAAATGCTATACCTTCTTAGGCATAGCATTTTTGCTTTTACTATAATTATTTATCTATTATCTCTGATACTGTTACAAATTCAAAACCTTGTTCCATCATTTTTGGAATTAATATATCTAATGCATCAACAGTATTATTAGTTGCATAATCATGTAAAAGTATTATATCCCCATTTTTTGCATTATTTATTATTTTATTTGCTATAACTTCCGAAGCTGGATTTTGCCAATCCCTAGCATCCACAGTAGTCCATAATACTATTTTATAGTTAAGTTTTTTTGCAATTGATGCTAATTCTTCTTGTTTATAACTACCATATGGTGGTCTAAATAATGTTGTTTTTTTACCCGTCAGTTTTATAAGTATCTCTTCACATTTTAATATTTCTTCCTCTAACTGTGCATTTGTTAAGTTAGTTATATCCGGATGGTTAAATGTGTGATTTCCTATTTCATGACCCTCTTTACTTGCTCTTACCAAAGGATTTGGATACCAATTAGCATGTTTTCCTGCTATGAAAAAAGTACCTTTTACATTGTACTTATTAAGTACATCTAAAACTTGATTAGTTTCTTTTGGATGAGGTCCATCATCAAATGTTAGAGCTATTAGCTTTTTATCCCTTGAACCATTTTTTATAAATACCTCTTCATTATTTATAGATTCTGCATACATAAACAAGTTGCTAAAAAAAACTAATACAGCTGTAATTATAAGTGTGATTTTTTTGTACTTAAACATAGTTATGACTTCCTTTCATGATGTCTATGTGTAAAAATTTTGAGTATAGTATATGTTATAATATCCTCCAAATATAACACCAACTCCTATATACTTATAATCCCCTAAAATATTTTTTCTATGTCCTAAAGAGTTCATCCATGCATGATGTGCATATATTGCACTACTTTGTCCTGCCGCAATATTTTCTCCAGCATTTTTATAATTTATGCCTTCTACTTCCATTCTATCGAATGGACTTTTATTTTCTTTATTAGTATGGTCAAAATAATTTTTTATCATCATATCTTCACTATGCTTTCTTGAACTAGTAGTTGCCTTTTCGCTATGAGATAATATATTTAAATTATTTTTCGTACGCTCAGTATTTACAAGATCTTTAGTTTGAGATTCAAAACTTTCTTGTAATTTATCGCTCCCTTGTGGATATATTCCATTTAATGTTGATTCTGCTTTTTTACTTATAATTTGGTATCCACATACTTTATTGTCTTCATGTATATCATAAAAAACTGTTACATAATTTTTTTCAATATCTAATATATCATATTGATTATCAGAGTTTATAACATATCTAGTATTTCCCTTTTTTTTATATTCTAATGGGCTGTATTTTTTTCTTACAAAATCTCTATTTGAATTCAATTTTATGTCTATTTCATTACTATCAATTCCATTACTATAAAGAGCTACTACATTATCATCCTCTATTCCTACCATTGCAAATTTATTTAAATCCTCATTATATACATACCATTTGAAATTATACTCACTATAATCAATTCTTGATGGTTCTCCGAGATTAGATATTACATTATCTTTATTATCACCAATTTTTATATTCTTAAAATTATCAATATTTATATTACTATTGACTCTGATATCATTTGATACTAATTTAGTATTTATAGTTTCAAGTTCTTGTGAAATATTGTTTTTAGAATAATAAAAATATGCTACTATTATAGATAAAAATATAAAAATTATCTTCTTCAAAGTATCATCCTCCAATAATTTATTTACTATCTATGTATAATAAACATTTATATAAAAATTAATACTCCTTAATATAATTATTCTATATTCATTTAATATCTAAGCTAGTATATAATTTATTTAAATTAATGATAAATTCTTTTAATAAAAATAGCTTTGTCTAATTTAATAGACAAAGCTAAAGTTTTATTGCAAATATTTCATCTAAACTTCTATCAAATATACAAGGCTTGTCAAATTTCCAAGTTCCTTCATATACTAATTCGTCATTTAAATAGAAAGTTCCATCCCCATGCTTTTTACCATGTAAAAATTCACCTTCATATCTTTTTCCTTCTTCCCATATATATATTCCTTTACCATGAACTAAATTATTTTTCCATTCTCCTTCATATATTATATTTCCATAGCAATCATAACATACTCCATAGCCATCCATTTTATTATTCTTAAACTCTCCTATATACATACTATTATCACGCCATATATATATCCCTTTACCATGTTTTTTCCCATCTAACCAATTTCCCATATACTCATCTTTACTTTTATATACCATCTGTCCCATTCCATTTATAGTATCATCTAAAAAATTTCCCATATAGATATTACCACTTTTAAATGTACACATTCCCAGACCACATTTCATATCATTTTTAAACTCTCCAACATACTCTATTCCCTCTACAAAATTATATGTTCCTATTCCTTCCATTTTACCATCTACTATTTTCCCTATATACATATCTCCATTTGAAAATTCATAAATCTTGCTAGATATTTTCTTTTTGTTTATACTTTCTACTTCTTCATATTTATTAATTTCAAAGGCCATTATCTCTTCGTTAGATGCTCTTTTACATCTTTTAGATGTAAATTTTTGCCTTTTTATTATTGCATTAACTTCTCTTTTTATTTTATTTATATTTAATGTATACTCATTATACATATCAAAATGCTCTTTAGATAAATTCATAGCTTTCATATCTCCTGTACTATTGATAGATTATCACATTATTAAATTTATTATATTATATATATTGTACTATTTTCTATAGATATTTTTAATTTACAAAAAAATAAAGTGTTTTTTGTATAAAACACTTTATTTATAGAGTATACATTGTCCGATTCACTTAACTCCATTAAGACATCCGATCTGATACACTAAACATTTTCAATTTTAATATAATTTATACCGTATGTATAAACCTCCCGATAAATTTATATAACTCTAGAATCTTTTGAGAGAATCGCCTCTCTTTAAATATTATGTTAATTAAAATAATTTTTATTCATTTTTATAAATATTTTTCTTTAAATCCTCTTCCTTTAACTTCTGTTACATCATTTACTGATATAAATGATTTTTTATCATAATTTAAAGCTATTTCTTTTATTTTAGGTATTTCATTTGATGATACTATACAATATATAATTCTTTTTTTCTCTTTTGTATATGCACCTTCTGCTTCTAAGAATGTAACACCTCTATGAACAATAGTCATTATATCTTTTGCTATAGATTCACTTTCTCTAGATATAACCATGACAGATTTTTGAGAGTTCATCGCATCTTTTACAAGATTCATAGCAGAAGCACTTAAAAACATTTCAATAAGAGTATATAATGCTAGGTCCATACCAAACAATACTCCACTTACTAAAACAATTAATATATTTATACTTAAGGTTGTATCCTTTACTTGGATATTTTTCTTAAATTTTAATATTGCAGCTATTATATCTGTTCCGCCTTGAGATGATTTAGTCCTAAATACAATACCTGATCCAATTCCAGCTAATATTCCTCCAAATACGCTTTGAAGCAATATATCTTTTACTGGTATTATGTCACCTATATTTTGAGTTAAACCTAATAATATAGAAAATAATATCATATTAATTAAGCTAGATATACAAAATGATTTTTCTAAATATATAAATCCTAATATAAATATCGGTATGTTTATTAAAAAGGTTAATATACCTATATTCATTCCAGTCAAATAGTTTATAGCTGTAGATATTCCAGGAACCCCTCCACTTAGCAAATGGGCTGGTCTTATAAATCCATTTATACCTATGCATGCTATTATCATACCTGCTATTATTACAAAATATCTTAGAAAAATATTATCTTCTAAGGCGGTATTAACTTTACTCATTGTATTCTCCCTTCAAACTCAATAGTATGTAACTATCTTGTTTCTTTATTCATTACATGTTATATTATATTACCTTTTTTTAATATGTCTAGTGAATTTTTAATCAGTATTTTTTTATAATATAGCTATTCTTTTGACAACTGATTAGCTATATTTTTTTCTTGCATTTTATATTTTTTATGTATGTTTAATTGTAAATATTCATATTTATAATATTAGGTATATTAAGGTATTCACAAAAATAAAAAAATACAATTATGTAGATATAATAAAATATATGCATAATTGTATTTCATACTTTTCATTTTAATTTA